>DASRPK010000131.1:0-3875 GCA_035646395.1 Gemmatimonadaceae bacterium
GTAGCGTGTACATCATGGATCCGCTCTTCGAGGCTGCACCGCGATCCGCGGTTCGCGCCTCGGCGCGTTCGGAAGACGCGAGGAGGCTCGCCGATGACGGACGGGCGGGCCTCCATTCAACATCACACCGAAGCCGCGGAAACGGACAATACGCCGGCGGTGTCTATGGGCGCCATGCTGCGCGCCACGCGTTCGCGATCACCAGCCGCTTCCCATCGCCACCCGGCGAAATCACGTAGACGTCGGGTACGGTGAAGGCGATCCACAGCCCGTCGGGGGACCAGGCGGCATGATTTACGTGTGTTCCGCCGCGGGTGACCTGGTGCGTCCCGCTGCCATCCGCGTTCATGATGTACAACTCACAGCTGTCAAGGCACTTCGAGTAGGCGATCCGGTCGCCGCTCGGCGACCATGACGCGGCATGAATCGCGCTGCCATCGTCAGGGGTGAGTGCGCGGCGGCCCGACCCGTCGGCATTCCCCACGAACACCTGGTGGTAGCCGTCATCACCGCTGGTGGTCACAAACACGATGCGCTGTCCGTCCGGCGACCACTGCGGCGAGCGCCCGCCGATCGCAAAAAGCTTCGGTGGCAAGCCATCGTTTTCCACGCTCAGGAGGTGGATCTCGGCCTCGTACCAGTTTTCGTCGCTGACTGCGAGCGTCCGTCCGTCCGGTGACCAGGTAGCCCAGCTCAGGTTTGCTCCGGTGGTGCGACGTACCACATTCGACCCATCCGCATTCATGATGTAGATGTCGCTCACGCCATTGCCGGGGACGGGATGCGTTCTCCTGCTGAAGGCTATGCGCTTCCCATCTGGAGACCAGGCCGGATAATCGTTCCTTCCATCACTGGTCAGTTTGCGCACGCCAGTGCCATCGGCGTTCGAGACGTGGATGTCGCCAGCGCGCATGAAGACCAGCACGGTGCACAGGGCCGCACAGGGCTCGTAGGCGATCGCGTGAAATTCCACGCCGGCGATCGCGACGTCAGAGACAAGGCTGGCGACGAGGCGTTGCTCGGTGACTGCGGGGCCAAGAGTCCACAGCCCTGAGCTTGCAATGCCGGCGCCGTTCGTCGTCGCCGCAGCGGCGATCGTTCCACCCCCGGCCATCACGGTGAAGGTGACCGCCGCTCCGGAAACAGGGTTACCGAAGCGATCCACGACCTGCACTGAGAGTGGCTGCGCCAACGGTTCGCCCACAAGTCCTAGCTGGGCGTCGCCGCTCAGTCGCACGATCGAGGCGGGGCTCCCGGCGTGGGTCGTCGCCATGAAATCAACGGCGATCGACGGCGTCGCGGAGAGCCGGGCCCGGAGTATGCTGCTGCCGACAGTGGTGCCGAGCGTCCAGGTGCCGGCACGCACCACGCCGTCACCATCCGAAGTCACGATCGGCCCCACGACGGTCCCCTCTCCCGCCGCTAACTCGAACGCGACCGAGACGTTGCCCACGGGCACGCCACGCGAGTCGAGTACGCGCGCCATCGGCGCCGGCGCGACCACGCTGCCCGCAACGGCCACGATGTCCGTTGACGTCAGGGCGACGAGCTGCGCCGGAACGATGGGCGATACAGGGTCGCGCGAATCGCCGCAGGCGGCCACTCCCGCGAGAACCATGGCACACAAGGCCCGTGCTCGCCGATCGTTTCGCACCCGGCGCCGCGTGGCGCACCGCTCCGATTCTGGAATTGTACTGTCCTCCGCTGTAGTGTCGTGCGGGGCGGTCTTCACCGCATCGCCTCGGGCCACACGCCTGCCTGACTCATATCAACACCAAAAGCCGCGCTGCAGGGGCCACTCCAACGGAGACCCTCATACACGGAGGCGGGGAGGTCTCGCTCACTTCCGCCCGCTGGTACGACTGGTTCGGGGCCGAGACCGCCAGACACTGGAGCTCCGCCCACCGGGGACCTCCGCGCACCCGGGGATAAGTGTTACCCATGTTCCCGGAATACTCTGTTACCTATGTCCCCGGTTGCTCACCCTACCGCGAAATATACGTCCGCACGGTCGCATACCGGCACGCAAAAGGGTGGCTTGCGAGGCTGATTGTCGCAGCGGGCAGCGGGCAGCGGGCAGCGGGCAGCGGGAATATGACCTCCGTCCCGAGCGATGCGCTTGAGCTTCTGTACCAGAAAAGAACCGAACCCTCGGCGGCGAAACGCTGGCGCGACCTCTCAGGCCAATAGCAAGTCGGCGGGGATGCCCAGGAGATCGCGCAGCGCCTTGATCTGATTGGTTGAGAGGTCGCGCTTCCCTGCGAAGAATTCGGATACGCGCGACTTGCCGCCCAGGGGCTTCACGAGATCCGCTCTCGTGAGGCCCTTCTGCTCGAGCATGAACTCGACCATCTCTGCGGGCGACGGCGCGGTTGGTTCCGGAACGTTTCGAGTCTCGTAGTCCTCGATCAAGAGCGTGAGCAGCTCGAGGAGCTCGAACTCGCGGGTACCCTTCTTCGGGTTGCGCTCGAGCAGCCGCTGCACCGCGGACACGGCCTCGTTGTAGTCCTTCTCCCGGTGCAACACGTGCGGGCGTTCGGTAACAGCCGTCGCCATGAACTCCTCCAGTGAAAACCTGCTTCCAGTCGCTACTTCTTTCGTGCCTTGTTCCGGCGGTCGTACTCCTCGTGCGTGTCGATCGAGCGAATGAATACGATGCCGAGGTCATACCGCATGTGAACCTCAAGGCGACATGACCCGATGTTGAAGACAGTGACACCGTCACCCAGGAAGCTCACGGTTGGAAAATCGCGCTGTACGTGGTGCGGTCCTGCGTACGTCGCACGCTTCACCATGTGATACCAGCCGTCGAGCCGGACCTTCGTTTCCGCGTGCCGTTCAGCAAACTGATTGAGGGTGCGGCGAGCGATGACGCGCATGCAGATCTCGTATGCGTCCTTCCTGTGTAGTTACCAATATGGGAACTGGATGGCACGTTGTCAATCCCAATTTGGGAACCAGACAATCTGAGTTTCGGCCGTCGACTCGGGCTGGTTATCACCTCACCCCGTCCGCAGCCGTTCGGTAGCCGCGCTGCGGCACGAGCCCGCGCGCGGTACTGGTCGCGTGTATGACTTAGCGCCAGCAACGCGCTGGTATCAACGAACGCGCGCACGCTTCTTTTTTGCGGGCGCTTTCTCGCGAACGAACCACTCCCGATATCCGCCGCCGTACAGGTAGTCGTCGGCGCGCTCCGATGGATCCGCTGGCGACTGGTCGCTCGCGGTTTGCACCAGGTATTCGAACGCCGATCCTGGCGACTCGTTCGATAGTTCCTGGCCGGCGACATGTCGCAATCCACGACGCAGCAACTCGGTGCGCGGTAAACCGGTCTTTTTGGCGAGTCGTTCGAGCAGGGCGCGATCATGTGCGTCGAGGAAGACCATGACCGCCTCGCGCACCTTGTTTTTTGTCTTCGCCATGGACGCCTCCGGCCGCGCTCGTATTTACTAGTACGTTATGCTAGTAAAAATACTGGCAGGTCGCAGCGGTCAATCCGGCGAGTCCTCGTCGGGCGGAGGTGGTGCATCGGTGTCGAGCAACTGGCGCGCAAGATCGGCGTCCGCCGCACGCACGATCAAGCGCACTGGAAAACCCAGTGCAAGGACCGGCAACGCCCCGCCGGCCGTGTCGGCCGATACCTGCGCCGGTATCCCGTTTGCCTCGAGGCTCAGCGCCGCCAGTCGAGCCGACATTTCGTCAGAATATTTCCGCAGTACCACCAAGTCGTCCCTGTGCACTCATCACCTCGCGTTGCAACGGCTCACCGGCGCTGCATCTTCAAAACATACACGAGAGCGGCTAGACGGCGATCCCTTCCACAACGCAGAGCGGAGCGGCCGGCAGGATGACGCGGCCCGGCTGGAAGCAACACG
>DASRPK010000132.1:0-2640 GCA_035646395.1 Gemmatimonadaceae bacterium
GGGACCCAAGCTGTCGCATTGCACGCCTTAACGGCGGATCTTACTTCGCCATATACTCCCGCCAGCTCGACAGGTGACTTCTAATCCCGATTACGTGACGCGCGAAGGGGCCGAAGCGGCGTCCCTCAAGCCAGGCGAGGCGGTGGGACCCTACGAGATTCTCGGTGAGATCGGCTCAGGAGGGATGGGAAAGGTCTATCGCGCACGCGATACGCGCCTCAACCGAATTGTTGCTCTGAAAGCGCTACGAACCGACCTGACATCACGCTCGAACCTGCGCGAACGCTTCAAGCGCGAGGCGGAACTGATCGCCAGCCTGAATCACGCGAACATCTGCACCCTTCACGACATCGTCTCGCAGGACGAAGCGGATTACCTGGTGATGGAGTTCGTCGACGGCGAAACGCTCGACGCTCGACTTGCCCGCGGTCCGCTGTCGATCGAGCAATCGCTTCGTCTGGGATGCGAGATCGCGGGCGCGCTCGCGCGCGCGCACGCGCATGGCGTGGTGCATCGCGATCTCAAACCTGCCAACATCGTGATGACTCGTGCGGGCGGACACGCAAAGCTGCTGGATTTCGGTGTCGCCAAGCTCCTGACACCGCCGACGGCGGGCGCTCCCCGCGACACGCGCGCACTTACCGAGGAGGGTGTCGTCGTCGGCACGCCGCGCTACATGGCGCCCGAGCAGATCGAAGGAGCCGCCGTCGACCACCGCATCGATATCTTCGCGCTGGGCGCAGTCTTGTTCGAGATCCTCACCGGACAGGCCGCGTTCAGGGGAAACGGCATCGCTGGCCTCATCGCCGCGGTGCTCACAAACCACCCGCCGGCAGTCTCGAGCATCCGGACCGGCGTCACGCCTGCCCTCGACCGTGTCGTGAGGAAATGCCTCGCGAAAGATCCAGGCGAGCGATGGCAGAGCGCCGACGACCTCGCAAGCGAGTTGAAATGGATTGGCGAGAGCGCGGCCGTCACGATGCGACCAGCAGCCGTGAGCTCGTTCCGGTGGGCGTTGTACGCCACCACCGCTGCAATCGTCGTCGGCATTGCGGCCGCCGCCGGCTACCGATTCCGGCCGACGCCAATAGTGCAACCCGCGACGAAGTTCTCCATTCTTCCTCCTGCAGACACTGCATTTGCGAATATCGCGATAGGAGGCCCGCCTGCAATTTCGCCCGACGGGCGCGTGATCGCCTTTGTTGCCGGGTTGGCGGGGCAGCCACAGCTCTGGTTACAGCCGCTCGATTCACTGAACGCGAGGGTTCTTCCCGACACTGAAGGCGCGTCGACGCCGTTCTGGTCGCCGGACGGGAAGTCGCTCGGCTTTTCGGCACGAGGCCGCCTGAACAAGATCGATATCGCCGGCGGACCGTCGCAGGTCATCACCGAAGTCGTCGGACAGATCGGCACTGTAGGAAGCTGGAATCAAGACGGCCAGATTCTGTTCTCTCCTCAAGGCGGCGACCTGGCGCTGGTTTCAGCAACTGGTGGACCGATGACCGGCGTCACGAAGATGGATGCGAGTCTGCTGGAAGAGAACCATACCTGGCCGCAATTCCTGCCAGACGGCCGTCACTACCTGTACCACGTACGCGCAGGAACCCAACTCGAACTGCAGGTGTACGTCGGCGAGCTCGGGTCGAGCACACGAACCCTGTTGCTGACAGGCGTCACGCGCGCGCAATATGCGCCGCCGCGTGAGCGATGGCCTGGTCATCTCCTGTACGTCCGCGATGGCAGCCTGATGGCACAGCAGTTCGACGCGGACAATCTGACGTTAACCGCGGACCCGGCGGTGATCGCTCACAACGTGGCAACCACCGCGGTCGGTGCGGGTGGCGATTTCTCCGTGGCTCCCAACGGAACGCTGGTGTACCGCATCGGAAATGCGGCGGAGCAGGAGTTGGCCTGGTTCAACCGGCGAGGCGAAGGTGCACCGGCCGCCACGAAGCGTCCCGGCCGCATCGGCGCCGGCATGCGTCTGTCTCCGAGTGGAAGCGGTGCGGCTTATACATGGCTGTTGGGACAGCAGCCGGATGTCTGGATCTTCAACTTTGCCAGCGCAATTCCCTCTCGGTTTACGTTCAACACGGGAAGTAATCCAGCCTGGTCGCCGATTTGGTCGCCAGATGGAATGGTCGTCATCTTTCTTCGCAAGGACGGAATCTACAAGAAGGCCGCGACTGGTCACGGGATTGAAACGCTGATCTGGAAGGACGATCGGGTCCTGGCGGTGAACGACTGGTCTGGCGACGGTAAGACTCTTCTCGTCACGCGGTGGGACACCGACGCCGGTCGCGGACTGTGGCTCGTCCCCGTCACGTCGACTAGTGGATCGGGTCCATCAACTGCACGTACGCCGGTCATGCTCCATGCCCCGGCTCTGCACGGTCAGTTTTTACCGGGGAGCGGTGCACCGAAATTCGTCGCGTACGACTCGAACGAAACAGGCGTTCGTGAGGTGTTCGTGATGGCGATGCCCGGCGAAACTCCAGGCCGGTGGCAGGTATCGAACGGCGGAGGCAACGCGTCGCGGTGGCGTCAGGACGGAGGTGAACTCTTCTACCTCGGACCTGAGGGTCTCATGGCCGTCACCGTTGGGCTAACCCCGTCGTTTCATGCCGGAGCTCCACGCGC
>DASRPK010000133.1:0-12717 GCA_035646395.1 Gemmatimonadaceae bacterium
CCGTTAGGGCACGCCGTTAGGGCACGCCGTTAGGGCACGCCGTTAGGGCACGCCGTTAGGGCACGCCGTTACCCCGTTAGAGCACCCCGTCAGAGCACGCCATTACGCTGTCTTTAATCAGCCAACCCCGGCCCGATCGGACGCTTCACGATCGGGGCCGGAGCCGACCAGAGGTTTCCGTTACTTCTTGAAGTACACAATGACGTCGCCGCTGTCGAGAATATCGACCGCGACCACGTCCTTCGCTTCGGGCTTATCCTTATGTCCAGCGAGTGCAGTCGTGTAGACCATGTTCTTGCCAACCGCGGCACGGAGCGCTTCAATGGCGTCCTTGTGCTGATCGAGCGCGGCCTTGATGGGCTCGTCACTCTCGGATCCCATGATCGTCGAGACGTCCACAACGCGGACATCGGTCGCCGTTACGGTCCGCGTGCCGATCTTTTCGGTCGCGGTCGTGGTCGCTCCTAGCGCCGCGATGAGCGACTGATACGACGGCGTGCGCGCCAGGGCACCTGGGCGCTGCAACGTATCCTGAGCGCTGGCCGAGTCGGCGACGAAGGAAACGGCCGCGATTGACAGCGAGCCGATGAGCAGAAGTCTTTTCATTTCTCTTCTCCAGGGAAGACCGCAGGGCCCCAACTGCGGCGCAACATCGTCGATATGGCATCGGGGCCACGATGCCGTGCGACAATGCGCCCGCGCATCAAAGCCCGCTGCGATCTACATCACGTCCCGCAAATTTCTCGTTAGGCGGCCGCGGCTTTGCGAAGCGTGCTGGACGGGCAGCGAACAGCGATTAGCGACAAGCGAGTAGCAAGCGATCAGGGATTGGCTGTCAGCAATCAGCGGAAGGAATCAGCGATACGTCGCCTGGTGGCCGAGCCTCGCTAGTTGCTCCCCGATCTCTGGTCGCTGCTGCTCCATGGTCCCTGGTCCCTGGTCCCTGGTCGCTGCCCGCTTGCTGCTCCGTGATCGGTTGTCGCTGCTCGCTGCTCTCCCGCCGTCCCAGCAGCTAGCTTCCACACCCCCATGTGCCCTAACCCACACCTCGTGCGTCTATTGTGACGCTCCAGCACTGCGTCAACAGAACCGTCCTAGGTTGTGGAAAGCCAATGTCTTGCGACACTCATAGGGCATCACTAGCTTACGCCGCGTTCTTCCCGGCTCGTCCCTCGGCTTCCCCAGACGCGTTGTACGCGTCCCCTGAACGATAAATGCGCTGGCCATTCTTCTCGCTCCCTGCAAACGCTATCGCGGTTGACCTCGGCACCGCGAACACGCTCATCTACGTGAAGGGGGAGGGCATCGTCCTCAACGAGCCCTCCGTCGTCGCAATCGATCGGGAGACCAAGCAGGTCAAGGGCGTCGGACTGGAAGCGAAACGCATGCTCGGGCGCACCCCTGATGGCGTGATCGCGGTCCGGCCCATGAAGGACGGCGTCATCGCCGACTTCGACGTCACCGAGAAGATGCTCCGGTACTTCCTGGAGCTCATCATCCGGAACCGGATGTTCAAGATCAAGCCGCGCGTCATCGTCTGTGTCCCGTCGGGCATCACCGAGGTCGAAAAGCGCGCGGTGCGCGACTCCGCGTTAGGCGCCGGTGCCAAGGAAGTGTTCATGGTCGCCGAGCCCATGGCGGCCGCGATCGGTGTCGGCCTGCCGATCGAGACGCCGACCGGCAACATGGTCATCGACATCGGCGGCGGCACCACCGAGATCGCGGTCATCGCGCTGTCGGGGATCGTGTCCGATACGTCGATCCGCACCGGCGGCGATGAGCTGGACACTGCCATCGTCCAGTTCATGCGCAAGAACTACAACCTGCTCATTGGCGAACCGACCGCCGAGCAGATCAAGGTCGGCATCGGATCGGCGGCGCCGGTTGGTGACGAGAAGGAAATGGACGTGAAGGGACGCGACCTCGTCTCGGGCATCCCCAAGACGGTGCGCGTGCACTCATCGGAAATCCGTGAGGCCATCCAGGAGCCGATCCAGCAGATTGTCGACGCCGTGCGTCGCGCGCTGGAAATCACACCTCCCGAGCTGGCCTCAGACATCGTGGACCGTGGCATCGTCATGACGGGCGGCGGCGCGCTGATTCGCGGTCTCGACCTCGTGCTCCATCAGGAGACGGGGCTCCCGATCCACGTCGACGAGGATCCCCTGACCTGTGTCGTCCGCGGCACCGGCAAGATCCTCGACGACGAGGAGAAGTACTGGTCCGTTCTGTCGACCTGACATCACCGTGGCGCGGGCCACCCGCTCCGGCACGCGAGTCGATACGGTCGTCCTGGCCGCCTGCCTGTTTGCGTCCCTGATCGCCAGAGTCCTTCCCTCCGAGACTCGTCAGGCATTTGCCGGGCCCATTCGCGAGACCTTCATCGGTCCGCTGATCTCGTTGCAGGTCCAGGCCGAGCGCGCGCGAGGCGCATTCATCTCCCGTGACATAACCGCCGCCCGTCTCGACAGCCTGGTATTGCGGAACGCCGAGCTCCGCGAGATGGAGCTCGACAACGAACGCCTGAGGGCCCTCCTCGGCCTCGGTGCGCGCCTGCGGAGCGGGTTTGTCGCGGCCGAAGCGTTGCATCGACCGGAATACGGGGACGCGCACACGGTCATTGTGACCGCCGGTGCGCGAGCCGGCGTCGTCGTACGATCCGCGGTGGTCGCCCCGGAAGGGCTCATCGGGTACGTCGTGAGTGTTGAGGACGAGACGAGCGTGGCACTGCTCTGGACGCACCAGGACTTCGGCGTGAGCGCAACCAGCGCCGATGGTCGCGTGTTCGGCATCATCAAGCCGCACCAGGGCGACGATGTCGAACGCTTCCTGCTGGAACTGCGCGGCGTCGCCTTCCGCGATTCACTCGCGGCAGGAACTGAAATCCGGAGCTCCGGGATGGGGAGCGTGTTCCCCCGCGGTATCCCGATTGGAACGGTCGTGGGCGATATCACCACACCCGGGAGTTACTCGCGGACGTACCTCGTTAGGCCGATGGTGATGCCGGCGGACGTGTCCGTCGTCATGGTCCTGCTTCCATCGGCCGTCAGCGTGGAGAACGCGTGGCGTGCACCGACGACCGATTCCCTGCGACGAGCGATCAACAGCTTCGGGGACTCGGTCACGCGCGCGGCCCGTCGTGACTCGCTGCAGAAGGCGCTGCGCGACACACTGCCGCCGGCGCGACGCGATACGGTGCCACCCGCGCGACGTGACACGATTCCGGACGAGACGACGGTGCGACGCCCGTGACCGCGTTCGGGTTTCTCAAGGGTGTCGGCGTCTTCCTTCTGCTCCTGGCGCTCCATTTCCTCATCCGGCCGCTGATCGGCACGCGCATCTCGATCGACTTCCTGATCATCGCGGTCCTGCTGGCCGCCGTGCACGTGCGACCCGGAGTGGCCGCGATTATCGGCTTCGCCGCCGGACTGATAGCGGACTCGTTGACCCCCCTTTCGTTTGGCGCCGGCGCGCTGGCGATGAGTGCCGTGGGTTCGGGCGCATCGTGGCTCAAGGCTGCGGTGTTCGGGGACAACGTGCTCGCGCAAACCGTCTTCTTCGGTGCAGGCAAGATCGCCTTTGACATCATTTACCTTGTAGTCGAGGGCAGGCTCGGGATAAGTGGCCTTCCCATGCAGCTGTTGGTCTGGACACCGCTGTCGGCGCTGGCGACCGGGCTGGCAGGCGTTCTCGTGGTGTTCACGTTCCGGATCTCGATGGAGTCGCGACCATGAGCTTTCAACCGAATGAACTCCAGCGCCGCGGACGATCCGCCGGAATCCTGACGGCAATCGCGATCGGCGTGCTGTTAGTCGCGTTTTTCCGGGCTCAGGTGATCGAGCATGCGGAGTTTGCGCTGCAGTCGGATGACAATCGATTGAATGAGGTCGTACTCCCCGCGCCCCGCGGAATGATCCTCGACCGCAATGGTCAGGTCATCGCGGAGAACATCCCGGGGTACAGCGTCTCGATCCTGAGTCCCAAAGTAGACTCGCTCCGCGCGACGTTGCTGCGACTGTCGTCAATCCTGCCCATGTCGGACAGCTTGATCGAAGTCGTCGTCAAGCGGTACCGCGCCGCGCCGGCACGCCCCGCGATCATTCTGAACGACGCGTCGTTCGAACAGGTCTCGATCCTCGAGGAAGAACGGAACCGGTTCCCCAGCCTCGTGATTCAGGCGGCTCCCAAGCGCCACTACCCGGACAGTCAGGCCGTTGCGTCATTCGTCGGCTACACGGCGTCGATCAGCGAAGCGGAACTCGAAACCGAGCGATACAAGGACTACAAGCCGGGGCAGCAGATCGGGAAGGCAGGGTTGGAGCTGCAGTACGAGGCGGACATCCGCGGCCAGGATGGCTCGCGGTTCGTGGAAGTTGACGCGCGCGGTCGAGTCGTCAGGCAGGGTGGCGGCAGGCCGGACCGGCTCCCTGAGTCAGGGCCGGACCTGCGGACGACCATTGATCTCGATCTCCAGCGGTTCACGGCCAGCCTGTTCGACTCCACCATGCAGGGGGGGGCGGTCGCGATGGATCCGGTCACCGGCGCGGTCCTCGCATTTCACAGCGCGCCGGCATTCAACCCTAACGATTTCATCGGCGGGATCTCGTCGCGGAAATTCGCAGCGCTCCGGACAGACCCACGCAAGCCGCTCTATAACAAGGCGCTGCAGGGCACGTACCCGCCGGCGTCGACGTTCAAGCTTGCCACCGCAATCGTTGCGCTCGAAGGCGGAATAGTGGGTTTGGGTGATCGCATGCCGCAGACGTGCACAGGCAGCTACCAGTTCGGCACGCGTCCCTTCCGCTGCTGGGAAAAGAAGGGCCATGGCTCGCTGACGCTGGCGCAGGCCATCGAGAAGTCGTGTGACGTGTACTTCTATCAGCTCGGCTTGCGCATGGGCCTCGACCGGCTGCTGGCCGGTGGGGCGAAGTTGGCCTTTGGTGAGCGTACCGGCATTGACCTTCCGGAAGAGAATCGCCCCGGCTGGCCGCAAGCCAGCGCGTACTTCGACCGGCTATACGGCAAGGGCGGCTGGACCAACGCTGTGATACTCAACCTGTCGATCGGGCAGGGAGAGAATGATCAGACGGTGATAAACATGGCGCGCTTCTACACGGCGCTCGCTACGGATGGCCACGCGGTGAGGCCGCACGTCGTGGAAAAACCGGTGGAACGAAAGAAACTGTTCGACCTCACGCCGGAGCAGATGGCGGGTTTGCGCGAGGCCCTGGCCGGCGTGGTGTCATCCCGCGGCACCGCGGCAAGCGCCGCCCTCAAGACCTTTACGGTCGCAGGCAAGACCGGCACCGGGCAGAACTCCCAGAATCGCCTGAAGGATCACGCCTGGTTCGTGGGCTTCGCGCCCAAGGACGATCCGAAGATCGTGGTGGCCGTGCTCCTGGAGTTCGGTGAACATGGCTACCTTGCCGCCCGCATCGCATCAAAAATGATGGAGCGGTATTTGAAGGCGACCATCATCCAGCCTGTCAACGTCACCGGCGGATGATCCGGAAGGCAGTTGCGGACTATCCGCTGGCGATGGTGGCATTGTTGTTGACGGCCTTCGGCATCGCCGTTGTGTACAGCGCGGGGCAGACCGAAGTGCCTAACGCGGCAGTGCAGAACGCGTGGATCCGCCAGCTCACTTGGCTGGCGGTCGGCATGACCGCCTTTCTCGTCGTGACCCGGATGTCGGTCCGGTTCCTCGAATGGGCGGCGCTGCCGGCCTACCTGATCGGCTGCGGCCTGCTGGTCCTGACGCTCATCATCGGTACGGGTGCCGGAACCGCCGAAAGCATGAAAGGCTGGATCGAGATCGGCGGGCGCCGGCTCGGGCAGCCGTCGGAGTTTGCGAAGATCGCCGTGGCCATGATGCTGGCGCGCGTACTCGCGTCGACCAAAGTGGCGCCGAAGTCATTGGTGGACCTGATCAAGCCCGGCATCGTCGTGCTGATCCCCTGGGTGCTCGTTATGGCGCAGCCCGACCTTGGGACGAGTCTCGTGTTCATCGGACTGTTCTTCGCGATGCTCTTCTGGTCCGGCGCCTCCGGCACGTTGCTGCTCCTCGCCGCGAGCCCGGTCATCAGCCTGCTCTTTGGCGGAAGTACGTGGTGGCTCTGGGCGACCTGGTTCATCCTGCTGCTGGTCGTCGTCTGGCTGTACAAGCCATTCGTCGTCGAAGGAGTTGTGCTCATCTTCGCAAACCTGACGATGGGCGTGGCTGCTCCGGTCGTATGGAACAAGCTCGAGCCGCACCAGCAGGATCGACTCCTGACATTCCTCGATCCCTCGCGGGATCCCAAGAGGTCGGGGTATCAGGTCCTCCAGTCCCGCATCGCGATCGGTTCGGGAGGCTGGACGGGAAAAGGCTATACCGAAGGATCGCAGAAACGAAACGGCTTCCTCCCCGAGCAAGAGACCGACTTCATCTTCGCGGTGTTGGGAGAGGAACTCGGGTTCATCGGTGTGTCGGTGGCACTGACGCTGTTCCTGCTGCTCTTCCTGCGGATAATTCGCGTGGCGATGCGCGCCAGCGATTCGTTCAGCAGCCTGGTCGCGTTTGGACTCGCCGGAAGCTGGTTTGTGCACGTCATCGTGAATGTCGGCATGACGATCAACCTCATGCCAATCACCGGCATCCCGCTCCCGTTCTTCTCCTACGGCGGCTCGTTCATGCTCGCCTGCTGGATCGCGGTCGGGATCCTGGTTCGAATCTCGTCTGAAGGCCGTGGGCGCCCCGGAGAGCTGGGCCTCGCTTAACAAAACATTTTGACCGCAAAGGTCGCCAAGTACGCCAAGCGAAACGACTTGACGCTCCCTTGGCGATCTTCGCGTCCTTTGCGGTCAACGGCTTTGAAGTTCTGGCGACCGGGCGTCATCTTTACAGCCATGGCCTGGTTCCGGAAGGAAAAGAAGCCGCGCGCGCCGCGGACCGAACGCCTCGAGATTCCCGCTGACGTCTGGGAGAAGTGCGAGGCGTGCGGGCACACGGACATCCGGGAGAAGTTCCTCCGCAACTTCAGCGTCTGCCCGAACTGCGACTACCATCGTCGCCTGCGCGCCATCGACTATGCGCGATTGCTGTTCGATGAGGGTTCCTTTACCGAGACCGAGACCGAACTCCGGTCCACCGATCCGCTGCAGTTCCCGGACTATCAGGCCCGCATCAAGAAGGCGCGTCTGGTCGCTGACTACGACGCGATTCTGACCGCGTACGGTACCATAGTCGAGATGCCCGTTGGCATCGGGATCATGGACTTTGCGTTCATGGGCGGATCGATGGGTTCAGTGGTTGGTGAAAAAATCTCCCGCCTCGCGAATCGTTCGCTCGAGAAGAAGCACCCGCTGATCATCGTTTCGGCGTCGGGCGGAGCGCGCATGCAGGAAGGAGTGCTGTCGCTCATGCAGATGGCAAAGGTGAGTGCCGTGCTCTCACAATTGGCGGAGCGGGGCATCCCCTACGTCTCAATTCTGACCAATCCCACCACCGGGGGCGTGAGCGCGAGCTTCGCCATGCTGGGTGATGCCATTCTCGCCGAACCCGGAGCGGTGATCGGGTTCGCCGGCCCACGCGTGATCAAGCAGACGTTAGGCCAGGACCTCCCCGAAGGCTTCCAGACGGCCGAGTTCCTGCTCGATCATGGCATGGTGGACTCCGTCGTGCATCGCCGGGACCTCAAGACGACGGTGGGGCGGCTGTTGCGCCACATGAGCGGCAAGCCGGCCGTGGCGGGGTGGGCGAGCGCCTGAACAGCTATCGTGCCGCGCTCGACTACCTGTTCGAGCGCACGACCGGCGGTTCCAGGTTCGGGCTCGAACGCACCGCAGCGCTCCTTGAAGCGCTGGGCAATCCGCACGACCACCTTCGCATCTTTCACGTCGCCGGCACCAATGGGAAGGGGAGTGCCTGTGCAACGCTGGAGGCCATCCTCCGCGGCAAGGGGCTCCGCGTCGGCAAGTACACCTCGCCGCATCTCGTGGACTTTCGCGAGCGCTTCCTGATCGATGGCCGCGCCGTGAGCGAAGACTACGTGGTCGAATGGATCAACCGGTGGACGCCGGCTGTGGAGCAGACCGGTGCCACGTTCTTCGAAGCCACGACGGCCATGGCGTTCGACTGGTTTGCCACTTCCGAAGTCGACGTTGCAGTCATCGAAACGGGACTTGGCGGCCGCCTGGACTCCACGAACGTCGTTAGGCCCGTCGCCGCCGGGGTCACCGCCATCGGCATTGATCACGTCGAGTATCTGGGAACGACGCGAGAGTCGATCGCATTCGAAAAGGCCGGCATCTTCAAGGAAGGCGCGCCGGCCGTCATCGGCGAACCTGATCGGGAAATTCTCGGCCTGCTCACGCGCTACGCGAGCGAACATGGCGCGCAGCCGGTCGCCAGCGTCTGGCGCGACGCGCCGCCCTCGCGCATAACGGTCAGCGCACAGGGGACGTCCTTCGACGTGACCGTCGACGGCATAACGACGCAGTTGCAGACCCCCCTCGCCGGCGCGCACCAGGCATCCAACACGATGACCGCATTCCTGATGCTGCGATCTGCCGGCTCGCCATGGTTGGTCTCGCTCGACGAGGCAGCCGCCGGATTGCGCAACGTCCGGCTGCCCGGGCGGTTCCATCGCGAGGGCCGTTTCATCTTCGATGTCGCGCATAACCCGGACGGTGCCGCCGTGCTCGCGGCGACGGTGAAGGCGGTTGGTGAACCACGTCCGGTGGCGGCGCTGCTCACGGTCCTCACCGACAAGGACTGGCGCGGCGTGATGGGAGCACTCGCGGCGGTCGTCGATGTGTTTGTCCTGACCGCGGCGCCTACCGCACCTGCCAGTCGGGCATGGAAGGCCGATGAGGCGCTCGCGTACGCAAAATCGCGAGGGTGGCAGGCAGTGCTGGAGACGGATTTCGACCGTGCAATCGCGACGGCGTCTTCGCTCGCTGCGACGGTGCTGGTGACCGGTTCATTCCACACTGTCGGTGACGCGATGGCTCGCTTGCAGGTCGATCCGCTCGCCCAGTAGCTTTCCCCAATGTCAGCCGGAGCGCTCCCCGGATTTCGCGATTTCTATCCCAAGGAACTAGCCGAACGCGAGTACATCTTTCGCGTCTGGCACGATGTCGCGAGTCGGTTCGGGTTCGAGCAATATGATGGTCCTCCGCTCGAGTCGCTCGATCTCTATACGAAGAAGAGCGGCGACGAAATCGTAACGCAGCTGTACAGCTTCACCGACAAGGGGGGTCGCGAAGTCGCGTTGCGTCCCGAGATGACGCCAACCTTTGCGCGCATGGTGGCGGCGAAGGTGAATGCGCTCCCCAAGCCCGTGCGCTGGTACTCGATTCCCCAGTTGTTCCGTTACGAGCGCCAGCAGAAGGGCAGGCTTCGTGAGCACTTTCAGTTGAACGTCGACATCGTGGGAGAATCTCACGTTGTCGCCGACGCCGAGCTGCTCGCCGTGGCACTCGATATCATGCGGACATGTGGACTGACATCCGAAGACGTGGTGGCACGCGTCTCGGATCGCCGCTTGCTCACGTCGCTGTTGTCGGCATGGGGGGTGCCTGACGAGTCGATGCCGGCCGCGTATGCCGCGATTGACAAGATCGAGCGTGACCCTCGCGATCGCCTCGTGGAACGCCTCCGGGAGGCAGGCGTCCCCGACGACGTGTCGTCGCTGGTGCTCGATTCAGTGTCGGCCTCCGACCTGCGGTCGCTCATGTCCACCTACGGTCATATCCCCGCGGTTCGCGCGGGACTCGAGCGGATGGAGCAATACGAGGCGTTGATGGAGGCGCACGGTCTGCGCGACTGGATGCGTTTCGATCTCTCCATCGTTCGCGGGCTCGCCTATTACACCGGCATCGTCTTCGAGCTGTTCGACCGGAAGGGAGAGTTCCGGGCGATCTGTGGCGGCGGGCGGTACGACAACCTCCTGCGTGACCTCGGTGGCGTAGAACAGCCCGCACTTGGTTTCGGCATGGGCGATGTCGTACTCGGCGAGCTGCTGCGCGCCCGTGGGCTGATGCCCCCGGACCACCGTGGTACGGACTTCTATATTGCAGCTGAAGAACCAGTCACTGACGCCGAAGTGGTAACGCTGGCGACCTCGCTGCGGCAACTGGGGGCATCGGTCGAGTATTCGTTCCGCCGCGGGTCAATGGGAAAGCAGCGCAAGGCAGCCTGGGGCGCGGAAGCGAAGTACATCCTGGAAGTACGTCCGATGCCGAATGGCAATCGTATCGTGCTGCGTGATGGAGCCGGTGCAGGGTACGTGAGCGCGATAAGCAATGAGCGGACGCTCGGTGACGTACTGGGTGAAGCGCTCATTGATCCGGCAGACTTTGTGAAAGTATTGAAAGCGCACCCGCGTTCGGTGCGGCCAGACTTCAAGCCAGGACTCTGAGTCAGAGGCCACACGCTAGGTCAGAGGCCAGAGGCCAGAGTCACACCGCAGTCACGAGTCACAAGTCACGAAGAAAGGGAATGGCAGACGACAAGAAGCTGACGACACGTCAGGCAGATTTTTCCGCCTGGTACAACGAACTGGTCCTGCGCGCCGAGTTGGCTGACTACTCACCGGTGCGTGGGTGCATGGTCATTCGCCCGAATGGATACGGCATTTGGGAGCGCATGCAGCGGGCGCTCGATTCCATGTTCAAGGCGAGTGGCCACGAGAACGCGTATTTCCCGCTCTTCATCCCGCAGAGCTTCATGAGCAAGGAAGCCGAGCACGTCGAAGGCTTCGCGCCGGAATTGGCCGTGGTTACGCACGGCGGCGGGAAGGAGCTCGAGGAGCCGTTGGTCGTCCGTCCCACCAGCGAGACGATCATCTATTCGATGTACGCGAAGTGGGTCCAGAGCTATCGCGACCTGCCGATCAAGATCAACCAGTGGGCGAACGTCGTGCGCTGGGAGATGCGCACGCGCCTCTTCCTGCGCACCATGGAGTTCCTCTGGCAGGAGGGACACACCGCGCACGCCACGCACGACGAGGCTGAAGAGGAAACGCGACTGATCCTCGGCATCTACCGCGAGTTCATGGAGCAGTACATGGCGATGCCGGTTGTCACCGGCCTCAAGACGCAGTCCGAAAAGTTCGCCGGGGCGCTCCGCACGTACGGTACCGAGGCCATGATGCAGGACAACAAAGCCCTTCAGGCGGGCACGTCGCACAACCTCGGCCAGAATTTCGCCAAGGCGTTCGAGCTGCAGTTCCAGAGCGAGACGGGCGCGATGGAGCACGCGTGGAACACCAGCTGGGGTGTGTCGACGAGACTTGTCGGCGGCCTGGTGATGACGCATGGTGACGACAACGGACTGCGCACTCCTCCCCGACTCGCGCCAATCGAAGTGGTCGTCGTTCCCATCTGGAAGAGCGACGAAGAACGCGCGCGCCTGCTCGAAGCGGCCAACAAGCTGAAGGAACATGTCGCGGGTTGGAACGGCCGCGGCGACGATCGCGTCCGCGTGCGTATCGACTCGCGCGAAGGCATCAAGCCGGGCGCGAAATATTACGAATGGGAGCTTCGCGGCGTACCATTGCGCATCGAGCTCGGGCCCCGAGACCTCGAGAAGAATTCCTGTGTGGCCGCGCGTCGCGACAAGAGGGAGAAGATCACTTTGCCGCTCGACGGCCTTGCCACTGCGGTGGGAGCATTG
Organism: Gemmatimonadaceae bacterium; assembly: GCA_035646395.1. Lineage (GTDB taxonomy): Bacteria > Gemmatimonadota > Gemmatimonadetes > Gemmatimonadales > Gemmatimonadaceae > JABWBJ01. Next base: position 11,660 of record DASRPK010000133.1, read on the forward strand.
CTCGATGACATCCAGACGTCGATGCTTGCGGCCGCTCGTGAACGTCGTGAAGCCAATAGCATCCGCGAACCCATCACGTACGATCGCTTCCGCGAGCTGATGGAAGGTGAAGGTGCGTTCGTCTACGCGGGGTGGAATGGGGATCCGGCGGTTGAGGCCAGGGTCAAGGCGGAGACGAAGGCGACGATCCGCTGCTTGCCCGATACCGAATTCAAAACGACACCCAAACCCGGGAAATGCATGGTGACCGGCGAACCCGCGCAGCACGAGGTCGTGTGGGCCAGAGCGTACTGACTCCCAATTCAACCGTGTCGCTGCGCGACGGCTCGCTCGCCTGCGAAAGTGTCGCGCTCGACGTGCTCGCCGAGCATGTAGGCACGCCGGCCTACGTGTATTCGTCGTCGTCGATTCGCGAGCAGTTCACGCTTCTCGACAAGGCCCTGACCGGGATTCCCCACCGCATTCATTACTCGCTCAAGGCCAACGCCAACTGGGCGATCCTGCGCCTGATCCGGTCGTTAGGCGGCGGCGCCGAGGTCGTATCGGGCGGGGAACTGTACCGCGCGCTGCACGGCGGTTTTGCCCCGGACGACGTGGTCTTCGGCGGCGTCGGGAAAAGTACACGAGAACTCGGCGAGGCCGTGGACGCCGGCGTCAGGCTGGTGAACGTGGAGTCGGAAGCCGAGCTGCGGCTGCTCGACACCATTGCCTGCGATCGGAAGCGGAAGATCCCCGTTGGGCTCCGGCTCAATCCGGAAATCACCGTCGATTCGCCGCATGCGTACATCCGCACCGGCGGGAAGGGCCACAAGTTCGGAATTCCGTATGATGAAGGACTGTCGGCTGCACGGTTGGCCGCGTCGCTACCGTGGATCGAGCTCGCCGGCGTGGACATGCACGTCGGATCGCAGCTCGCGGTCATGGACGCGTACGAGCGCGGCCTGGAGCGCATCACGTCGCTGCTCGATGCCGTGAAGGCCGATGGCATCCGCAGTATCCGCTACCTCGACATCGGTGGCGGGCTGGCAGTTCCTTATGAGGACGAGCAGCCGCCCGAT
>DASRPK010000134.1:0-3298 GCA_035646395.1 Gemmatimonadaceae bacterium
GCGCGCGTGGTCAAGCTTGCCGAGCGGCAGACCGACTTCGAAGAACTGGTCACGGGACCTCCGGTATCGGCGGCATTCAAATCGGATGGAGAGCCGACGCCTGCCGCTGTGGGATTTGCGAAGAAGTACAGCGTGGAAGTGGGGGCGCTCGAACGGAAGGACACGCCGAAGGGCCCCTATCTGGCGTATACAGTGCGCCAACGCGGCAAGGCGACTGTTGATGTGCTGCCGGACGTCATGGCCGGCCTGCTTCGAAGCCTGACGTTTCCAAAGCAGATGCGCTGGGACGCCTATCTCGAGGACGGCAAGGGCGACCTCGTCTTTGCGCGGCCGATTAGATGGCTCGTCCTCCTGTATGGCGGACGCGTGGTGCCATTCGTCATTCGCCGTACCGAGCTGGCGCAGGGCCCCACGGTCCAGGACATCCGGACGGGAGCCAATACATACGGACACCGCTTTCTGACCACGAGCGGACGTGCCGGCCGGGCGATCAAGATCAAGACGTTCGACGACTACGAAGCGCGGCTGCTCGAAAACTTCGTCATCCTGCAGCGGAGCGAGCGCGAGTCGAAGATCAGGCGCGAGCTCGAAACGCACGCACGCAAGCTGGGCGGCCGCGTCAGCGGCCTCGTCGCGGCGCACTCGTCACTGCTGCAGGAGGTTCCCGACCTCGTCGAATATCCGTCGGTTGTCGCGGGGCATTATCCGGTCGAGTTCCTGCAGCTTCCGGAAGAAGTGCTGACCACCACGATGATTCACCACCAGCACTACTTTCCGGTGGTGGATGACGAGGGCAGGCTGAAGCCGGCGTTCCTCGCCGTGACGAACACGCAGGCTGAAAAGCCGGAGGTGATCGCCCGCAACTCCGAGCGCGTGCTCACGGCGCGGCTTCGCGACGCCCGGTTTTTCTGGGACGAAGATCGCCAGCAGCCGCTCGAGTCGCGGATCGACCGCCTGTCGACGATCCTGTTCCACAAGAGCCTTGGCGACTACAAGCAGAAGGCCCTGCGCGTCTCTCGCCTCGCCGGGCAGCTCGCAAGAACATTGGGGCAGCCGAACACGGAGGCGCAGGCGACAGAGGCGGGACTGCTCTGCAAGGCGGACCTTGCCACGGATATGGTGCGGGAGTTCACCGAACTGCAGGGCACGATGGGCGGCATTTACGCCCGCGAAGAAGGAAAGCCCGAGGCCGTCTGGAAGGCGATCTACTACCACTATCTGCCGGTCGGCGTCGAAGCGGACGCGCCTCCTTCACGCCAGCAGTTGGGCACCGCGGCGGTGACGTGGGTCGCGGTCTCGCTTGCCGACAAGCTCGATTCGCTGGCTGCCATGTTCGCCGCGGGAGAGCGTCCAACCGGTTCCCGCGATCCGCTGGGCCTTCGCCGCCAGGCGCAGGGCGTGGTGAAGATTCTCACCGACCTGCCGGAGTTGATCGGGCCGGTGGGACGAATACCGATCGCGGCACTCCTGGAGTACGCGGCGCACCACGGTCAGTTTTTGCTGGAAGGCCAGGCGCATTCAGCCCTGTTTACGTTCGTTCGCGAACGGGTTACGTACCTGTTTCAGGAACGGGGATTCGACATCCGTAACATTCGAGCAGTGCTCCATGCCTGGCCCGACGTCGACGCCGTTGAAGCCCGTCTGAAGCTGGAAGCGCTGGCGCAATTGAGCGGCTCACCGGAGTTGCAAGGCGTAGCGACGCTCTTCAAGCGCGTCAAGAACATCACCAAAGACGTGCCTCCCGTTACGGACGTGCGGCAGACGCGGTTGACCGAGCCGGCGGAACTGGCACTCGTCAACGCACTGCCAGGACTGGAGTCCGCGTTGAGCGAAGCGGCGGGCAGGCGCGAGTATCGTCGTGCGTTCACGGAGATCGGCGCGCTGCAGCCGCTCGTCGCGAAGTTTTTCGACGATGTCCTGGTGATGGCCGACGAGGCGGAACTGCGCGAGGCGCGGCTCTCGCTGGTTGGACGGCTCCGCGACCGCATCCTGGACATCGCGGACATTTCGGAAATCGTGACTGACTAGATCGATCGTAGGGCATTCCCTCAGGGGTGCCATTGCAAGGGAGACCAATGGCGAAGGCGGCGAAAAAGGCGAAAACAGCAAAAACCAAGAGCGGGAAATTCGTTTATCTGTTCGGCAGGAAGACCGACGGCAACGGCACCATGAAGCCGCTCCTCGGCGGAAAAGGCGCCAACCTGGCCGAGATGTGCCGCATCGGGCTGCCGGTACCGCCTGGATTCACGATCACGACCGAGGTGTGTACCCACTACTACGCCAACGGGCGCAAGTACCCGTCCGCGCTGAAGGCGCAGATGGAAGGCGGGGTGGCGTCGATCGAGCAGCAGACGAAGAAGAAGTTCGGCGACCTGACGAATCCGCTCCTCGTCTCGGTGCGTTCGGGCGCGCGCGACTCGATGCCCGGCATGATGGACACGATTCTCAACCTCGGGCTGAACGATCAGACGGTGGAAGCGCTCGCCAGGAAGACGCAGAACCCGCGCTTTGCCTGGGACTGCTACCGCCGCTTCATCCAGATGTACGGCGACGTGGTCCTCGGCGTGCAGAAGAGGCCCGGCGAGGATCACGAGCCGTTCGAGACGGTGATCGAGGGGCTGAAGCACGAGCGCTACCACGGCGGCATCGAGGATACGAAGCTCAGCGTCGAGGACCTGCAGGAACTCGTCCGCCGCTTCAAGGTGCTGGTCAAGGAACGCGTGGGAAAGAACTTTCCCTCGTCACCGTGGGATCAGCTGATGGGTGCCGTCGGGGCCGTATTCGGCTCCTGGATGAACGACCGCGCAATCGTCTACCGCCGCAAATACAACATCCCGACCGAGTGGGGCACGGCGGTCAACGTGCAGGCGATGGTCTACGGCAATACCGGCGACGAATCGGGATCGGGCGTCGCCTTCACGCGCAATCCGGCCAACGGAGAGAAAGAGTTCTACGGCGAATTCCTCATCAACGCGCAGGGCGAGGACGTGGTCGCCGGCGTGCGCACGCCCAAGAAGATCGCAGAAATGGCCGACGACAAGATCATCGGCCCGGCGTTCAAAGAGCTGGAAAAGGTCCGCAAGACGCTGGAGAAAAACTTTGGCGACGTGCAAGACTTCGAGTTCACGATCGAGCGCAAGAAGCTGTACATGTTGCAAACGCGCAACGGCAAGCGGACTGCATTGGCGTACGTGAAGATCGCGCACGATATGGTGAAAGAGCGCCTGATGACGCCCGAGCACGCGCTTCGCTCGGGCGATCCCGAAGCGCTCAATCAACTGCTGCAGCCGATCTTCGA
>DASRPK010000135.1:0-16915 GCA_035646395.1 Gemmatimonadaceae bacterium
TGCGTGTCGTAATCGAACCGGTGCAGTCGCACGTATCCCCACGACGCGCTGGCGATCGGGGGCGTTGCGAAGTCGTCCTGGTCGATGATCGTCATTGCGACATCCTTCGCGTGCAACACATCGACCACGTCCTCTTCGAACCAGCTCGAATGCCGGAACTCGAACGTGAACCTCCGTCCGTGCGGCAGGAAGTCGAGGAATCGCTTCAACCGCTCGAGGTCCTTCTGCATGTTCGGCGGCAACTGAAACAGTATCGGTCCGAGCTTGCTGCCTAACACCGTGGTGTTCTGAAGGAGGTAGTTCACCAGATCCTTCGATTCCGGCTTGAGCCGCGCGTAATGCGTGATGCGCTGGCTCGCCTTGATCGCGAACGTGAAGGTCTCCGGGACCTGCGAGGCCCAGTCCTGCAACACGTTCTCCTTCGGGAGCCGGTAGAACGTGTTGTTGATCTCGACCGTGGGAAATCGCGTCGCGTAGAAACCAAGCATCCCGGCGTCCTTCAGGTCGCCGGGATAGAATGTGCCCTTCCACTCCTTGAACGCGTAGCCGCTGGTGCCGGCCAGGAGGCGCACTCGATGGACCTGTCAGTGGGGAATCTTCAGTTGCGATCGAACATGAGGGCGCCGTTAGAGCACGCTTTTAGAGCACGCTTTTGGTGCACGCCGTCAGTGCGTCATGACGCCTTGCGTGCTTTCTTCTTCTTGGGCGCGGCTTCTTCCTCCTCTTCCTCTTCTTCGTCGTCGGCGCCGCTGGCAAGACTCGCCTTCAGTGCCTCCATGAGGTCGATGATCTTGGCGCCGCCCTTTTCGGCCGGCTCGGCCGTGATCTCCTGGCCCTCGACCTTACCCTCGATCGCCTCGAGCACGCGCTCGCGAACCGTGTCCTTGTACTTCTCGGGTTCGAACGTGTCGTTGGTGCCCTGGTCGATGAGCTGCTTCGCCAGCTTGAGCTCACTGTCCTTCACGTCGCCTTCCGGGACTGGCACTTCGCTGGCCGACTTCATCTCGTCGGCGTAATGGAGCTGTTCCATGACGATGACGCCGTTCTTCGGGCGAAGGAGCACGAGGTACTGTTGTCCGCGGGCCGCGTACTGGCCTAACGCGGCTCGGCCGGTCGTGTCGAGCGCCTTGGCCAGCAACCGATAGGCCCGGTCTCCGCCCTTGTCCGGGCCGAGGTAATAGATCTTCTCGACGTATTCGCGATCGACCTCCTTCAGGGGCACGAATTCATTGATGTCGATTGCCCCGGTCGCCTTCTCCTCGAGTGCCTTCAACTCGTCAGGCGTGAAGATGACGTACTGATCCTTGGCGAATTCGTAGCCCTTGACCATGTCTTCGCGCGGGACCACCTCGTTGTTGTCTTTGGGGCAGATGTACTGCTGCTTCACGCGCGTGCCGCACTTCTTGTGGAGCATGTTGAACGACACGCTGGCGCGCGACTCGGCGGACGAGTAGATGTGCACCGGGACGGAGACGAGCCCGAAGGAAATCGTGGCGGTGCCTGTTGATCTTACTGGCATAGCGGGGATGGCGGATGACGGTTGGCGGATGGGAGACTAAACCCTTTTGAGGCTGCCCTTCTGAGGACCTCCGGCGCAAGGGGTCTTGCCCGGATTGACCGGATGACGCTGCCTCGATTACGAACCGGGAATTGTGAGTGTCACAGCCCGCATTGTGGCCGGAAGCCTACGGCTGAGATGCGAACGCGTGATTCGCGTGGGACCGGTGTGAGCACGGCCGTCCGGCCCCACGACGCGGGTTCCCAAGGGCCGGTCGGACGGAATGCCACACACGACGAATCCACCGCCCGCATCTGCTTGAGCATCCACCGTAGTTTCGAGCGCAACGCCACTAGTCGTATCTGACCAGCTCAACCTGACAGGGACGTTAGGCACCGGTGTGCTGTCGGGCCGGACCACAATTCCCATGACTACGAAGCGGAATGCGCTCGTCTGCACCCCGCAGCCGAGTAACGGTTGACGCCAGGGGAGCGCGGTCTCGATGAAAGGCGTCAAACCTGTCTGCACATTGAGATCGATCGTCGCTGTTCGAGTAACCAACTGCATGACGGCAGAAGAGTCCGGGACGATCTTCCCTTCTTCGTCGACCTTCAGTGCGTGCACCGCGACGGAGTCCTTCACGCGCAGGACATAAGGACCCGGCAACAGCTGGTCAAAGAAGAATCGCCCGGCAGTGTCGGTCGTGACACGTTGGTCCGTTGAATCGAGCGAGACGACAGCGTCCGGCACGGGTTGGTCAGTGACAATGTTTGAGATGCGGCCGCGCAATGTCGCCAGGGGCGCCGACCACGAGGTACCGTCGGTGAGGACCCCGTCAGCAATCAGCCCGCCAGTTTCGTGAATCTCGGCGACAACTGGTCTTCCATCGCGCAGATAGCCAAGTCGCGGTGATCGCACTTGCCACGAGCTGATCATGGGCACGCCGTCACTGAGCGTTTTGAACTCCAGGCGGCCGCCGGCAAACATGTTCATTACGACCTGCGGCACGCCCCGGTATTCGAACTCCATTGAATGCAGCGACAGTGGATTGCGGTTCAGCCACAGAACACCTTCGATGTCAGGTAATGATCGCCGATCGTACGGCGGCGCGAACGCCACGCCGATGCGAGTCGTGTCGCCTCGCGGTGACCCGCGCATCGACAGGCAGTGTGTGGCCGCAAAGGAAGAATCGAGCAGGATCTCGGGATCGGGCGCGTAATACGTGGCTCCCCCCGGCCTCAATGTGACGTAGCCGTTTTGAACGAACTCCTCGGGATCACGGTCGGCACGAATCGGCAGGACATTACCGGTAACGACGCGACGAGTACTCTGCCGAAGGATCCTTGGCCCTCTCTGGGCCATCACGCGGTCATACATGATCTGCGTCATGAGACCGGTGTGCCCGGAATCGGCGGTGGCGACCACCATTGCCAGCAGCGCATCGGTTGCCGAAGACCAGAGCGAAAGTGCCTGTCGCTGATCGCCGCGCCGTGGGCAGGTCGGATTCGTGCGAATCGAAACCTCTCCGATCATCCGTCCCGCTGGCACCATCGTGATCACCAACGGTGACGCGCCGATCTGATTGAGTCTTCGTTCGAAGGGCAGGTACGCGATGCGAATGACCCTGAGGTACACACCCGATGCAGTAGCAACGCTGAACGATCCGGATGATGAGGTCAGACGTCGTTCGATGGGCAGGCGATTGGCGCCGAGCACCATGACGACCGCGCCTCGAACCGGTGTGCCGGTGACGCTGTCACGGACGGTGCCGAAAATGTCCTGGCCGAGCGTCGGTCTCGGGAAGAAGGCCGCGCTGAGCGCAACCGTGAAGGAAACAACGACCGAACGATTCACCGGACACGCTCCCGGCGCAGGTTGGGACTGGGGTTACCCCGGAACAAAGCAGGGTTCCCCGCACTCGCGTCGATCACAAGTCCTTCTCACGCGAAGGCGCGGAGCCGCGGAGCGTGAAAAGACCCTTCAACTCTCTGGTTGTTTTGACTCCGCGCACTTCGCGGCTCCGCGTGAACTCGTGTGACAGCGTAAATCAGAAGTTACCGTCCAGGCCAAGAGTCCAGATAAGCCGCGTCTCGAGGCCACCTCGTCGGAGCGGCATCAACGCGTTCGCGACCACGATCGGACCACCGGGTGTCCTGAACTTCATGCCGAAGGATCCGTAAACGCGGTGATCCTTCATGTTCGGGATGTTCGTCGGCGTTATAGTGCGCTCCACCGGATAGGTGATGGTGACCACGTTCGGCAACGTGAGCGAGCTCTCGCCAACTTGCCATTCGGTGAGCACATCCGCGGCCAGCGTCGCCCAATCCGACAACGGTTGGTCGAAGCCAGTACTGGCCAGCACTGCGTCATTTCGCCCACCCCGCAAGGCGTAGCCCAGGTTCAGGTGCGGCGAGAAGTCGCCAAACTTCGTCGACGCGAGTAACAGCGCTCGCAGCGCAAAATTCCCAGAGCCGGTCAGGTCTTCGTCCGAACCTGTGGGCAGTCGCGCATCGGCCATGACGGCAACACCGGCATCCTCCGTGCTGCGCACGCTCCACTTCGTTCGCAGAACGATGTCGCCGATCCCGGTTGCCGATCCGAACGTCGCCGCATTCGCCGTCAACACTGGATTCGCTGAGTCACCAGCGAAGAAATGCGAGGTTGGAATTCCGAACGGAAAAAACTGCCCTGTGCTGCGGCCGGTCATGCTGGTATGCACCAGCGGAACGGCCAGGCCCACGTCCACGTGATCGGTAATGCCCCACGTCGTGAACGCCGTCGTGACCAGCACGTTCAGCGCGAGGTCGAGCCGCACCTGCAGGACATCATTCTCTCGCAACGGCTGGCCCAGTCCCTCGGGTGGCACATCGTCGTGCGAAAAATTGAGCGTGATTTGGTTGAGTGGGACGCCGCGGAGCGAGGTGAAGTTGAGTCCCGTCACGTGGGCGCCGACCACGAACCTTCCTTTGCCGAGGGTCTGGGCCCGCTCTCCAAAAATCGGGCCTAACGACGTGGACGTACGCACCGGCAGTCCTCCGACAAACCGGAAAGTCGCGCCACTGGTGGTTGCCGACAGCGGCAGGTTGGCTGCGCTGGCCGCAATCGCGTCGGTGAGAAAACTGAGGATCGCGCCGTTATTGGCGATGATGTCCGGCACGAAGTGGTCGCCGTGCCCATTCGTCGCGTTGATCGAGTTGTCGAGACACAACGGCCGGCCACAGGAGCCAAAGCTGAAGAGCTCACGGATGCGATCACGCAGACCACCGGTGGACGTCGTGGTCGGCGTTGATGTGCCGATCGGTCCCTGCGCCGGAACCGCCGGGGCAAGGCAGAGCAGGAGTCCGAGCGCGGCACGGACTGTTCGCATCATTTCTCCGGGTTTAAAAAGACGGCCAGGCGGAATTAGGGGTCAGACACCTAAGTTCGCGATTCCAGAGCGGGGGATTAGGGGTCAGGGATTAGGGGTCAGACACCTAAGTTCGCGGCTCCAAGGAAGAAGTCTGGGCGTCTGGACTTCGGTATCTGACCCCTAGTTACTGGATTTAGGTGTCTGACCCCTAATTCCGTCGGGACTTAGGTGTCTGACCCCTAATTCGGTCTGACCCCGCTCTGACCCCAATTAGTTGACCAATGCTACCAGCCGCCACTCGTTGTTGCGACGCTCCAGCCGCGCGCGCAGCGAAACGGGAATGCGCTCCGGCGTCTGTCCGCGTCCTGCAAAGACATTCACGCCACTGACCTGCGCCGTGGCGACGTCGCCGGTGATGATGATGTCGTTGATCGTCCAGGTCGGCGTGATGGTGCCGCCGGCTGCCCAGAGGTTTTCCAGGCCCTGCCGCTGATCGTTAGGCATGGTCTGGTAGATCCGCCGGGCGGCAGCCATGTCCCCCGCGCCCAGCGCACGAGCGTACGACTGGATAACGGCCGTCACATCTTCGGCGGCCGTCCTGACCGGCGTATTGAGAGACGATACGGGCTGTCGCGTCAGCGGCGACTCACCGGCGGAAACCGGCGGCGGCGCGATCGAAGGGATACGGGATGTCGTTTCTGCGTTCTGCACCAGTGGCGTGCCTGACGAGTCACCACGCGTGGGAGCGGATCTTACCGAGTCGCGACTCGCAACCGCGGCTGCGGTCGGGACGAGTGCCGGACGCTGCGGCGGCTGCTCGGCACGGCGCTCCTGACGGGGCGGCACGGATGGGCTGCGAGTCAAACTGTCTGCCTGGCTGACAGTCGGCGGCGCGGGGACCGAGACGACAGAGTCTGGAGTGCGCGGCGTGCTGACCGACGCTTCTGGAGCCGAAACCACATCTGGAGACCCGGTGACCATCTTTGCCAGCAGGAAACCAGCGGCCACGAGTCCAGTCGAAGAGGCGGCAAGCAGTAGCGGATTGCGCGCCACACGCGTGGGAAGGCTGGCGCGCGTTGGCCGCGGCACGGGACTTCGCGGCGTGACGGCCTGTGCCACGATCCGATGCATCAAGCCGGTCTTGGCGAGTGCGATGAGCTGGTCGCGCGACGGATCGTCGTGCATCAGCGGCCGGGCCCCGGCCGCGATGACGGCTTCCTCCATCGTAAGGAACCGCTCGTCAGGCGCCTTCCGCAACATGCGCATGATCGCGTTGCACAGCTGGTCCGGCACGTCGGGCCGGAACTGCTTGATCGACGGCGGCGCGTCGTGGTTATGGCTGTACATGAGGGCCACCATCGACGATCCCGTAAACGGCGGCCGGCCGGCCAGCATTTCGTACGCCACCACGCCTAACGAATACTGGTCCGATGCTCCAGTCACTTCATCAGCCGTCGCCTGCTCGGGGCTCATGTACGTCGGCGTACCGACGGCCATTCCCGTGGTCGTCAGGCCGACGTTCGAGACAACCTTGGCGATGCCGAAGTCGGTGACAACGGCCCAGCCTTCGTCATCGATGAGGATGTTGCCCGGCTTGATGTCGCGATGGATGACGCCGTGCCGGTGTGCGTACCCCAACGCTCCACCAACCTGGGCGAGGATGCCCTGGACCATCGGCACCGGCAGCTGCGAGAGCTCCCGCATCACCGAATCCAGTGGCGTTCCTTCGACCAGCTTGATGACGCAGAAGATCAGCCCTTCAACTTCGCGGACACTGAAGATGGGGATGATGTTCGGGTGGCTCAGGTTCGCGGCGGTGCGTGCCTCACGCTTGAACCGTTCGACCATGCCCGCGCCGGTCAACATCGCCGGCAGCATGACCTTGATCGCCACCTTCCGGTCGAGGCTGAGCTCGTGGGCCAGGTAGACGATCGCCATGCCGCCGCGTCCGAGCTCGCCGAGGATCTCGTATTCGCCGAGCGTTGCTGTGCGCAGGCGCTCGAGAAGCTGCTGCGCCGCGCGCTCCTCGGTCAGCTCTGACTCGGTCTGGCTAGGTGTGGCGTTGGTCGACATCCGGCGGATAAAGCTTTGCCACGTAATGTAGGTTCCGCGGCCTCAGCGGGCAGGCGGGCAGGCGGGCAGACGGGCAGACGGGCAAGGTCGACTCCCGGCGGGAAGCGTTTCAGAGCACCTTGCACTCATGGCTGCGGACGATTCGAAAACGACGGAGGAGACTAGAAGCGACGACCTCGCGACGTATCGTGCGAAACGGTCAGCGGATCGGTCGCCCGAGCCGGTGGGACGAGTCGCCGAAACCGAAGGTCGCCTGTTCGTGGTCCACAAACACGCTGCGAGCCGACTGCACTGGGACCTGCGGATCGAGATGGGTGGCGTGCTCAAATCGTGGGCCGTGCCCAAGGGTCCATCGTACGACACCAACGACAAGCGGCTCGCAGTGCACGTCGAGGATCACCCGCTGGAATACGGTGATTTCGAGGGACTTATCCCGGCTGGAAACTATGGCGCCGGTGGGATGATTGTCTGGGATCGCGGCGAGTGGGTGCCGCTGGAGCCCTGGAAAGAAGGCTTGGAGAAGGGGAAGCTCCTGTTCGAGTTAAAGGGCTACAAACTCCGCGGTCGCTGGACGCTGGTGAAGATCAAGAAGGCTGAAAAGGAATGGCTCCTGATCAAGGAGCGCGACGAATACGTGAAGTCGCCCGGCGACGTCTTTCCGGAAGAGTCTGTTCTATCCGGACTGACTGTCGAGGAAGTCGCGAAAGGCACGCGACACGTCACCGAGCTGCGAAACGCGCTGGGCGAAGCTGGGGCGGCGAAGGAGCGCGTCGACATTGCCAAAACTGGTCTCATGCTGGCCGAAACGCGCGAGGAAGCCTTCACGAAAAAGGGCTGGCTCTTCGAGCTGAAGCTCGACGGCTATCGCCTGCTGGCAGGCAAGAAAGGGAACGACGTCATTCTCGTCTCACGCAACGGCAACGACTACACCGAGGTCTTCCCGGAAATCGCGAATGCGGTGCGGGCGATAGCACTCGACAACTTCATCATCGACGGCGAAGTGGTCGTGCTCGATGGGGAAGGGAAGCCCAGCTTCTCGCTGCTCCAGCAACGTGGTGCGCTGCATAACGTGCACGACATCAAGCGCTCCGCGATCGAACTCCCCTCAACATTCTTCACGTTCGACCTGCTCGCCGCCGAAGGATACGACGCTCGACAGCTGCCGCTAACCAAACGCAAGGAATTGCTCGAATCATTCGCGCCGAAGGTGGGGCCGGTTCGCTACCTCGACCACATCGCCGAAAAGGGGGAAGCGTTCCACAAGCAAGTCAGCATGAGGGGATTGGAGGGAATCATTGCCAAGAATGGTGAGCAGCCGTATCGCGCCGGTCGCTCGCCACACTGGCTCAAGATCAAGGCGGACCGTACCGCCGAATTTGCGGTGGTGGGATTCACCGATCCGAAGGGAGCGCGCTCTGGATTTGGCGCGCTGCAACTGGCGGACATCGTCAAAGGGCGACTGGTCTACGCCGGGCGCGTAGGAACAGGATTCAACGAGAAGATGCTCCACGAGTGGCACGAGCGGCTGCTCGAGGATGTGCGCGATGAGCCGCCGTGTTACGGACCGGTGACGTCGCCTGACGATGATCCGCCCCCTTCATCCGTCATTCCCGAAGTAAAGAAGACAACGTGGGTGGAACCGCGGTACGTGGTCGAAGTGCGCTATACGGAGTGGACGCATGAGGGTGTTCTGCGGCACCCCGCCTTTTTGCGCTGGCGCGACGATAAACGCGTTGATCAAGTCGAACGGCAGTTTGAAAGCGCAAAGCGCAATGACAGGCCAGAGGCCGGAGGCCAGAGGCCAGAGGAGTCACCGCCGAGTCACGAGTCGCGAGTCACCAGTTACGATGACGAGTCAGTCAGGAGTCCCGAGCCCAAAAAGCGCGAGATCGCTCTATCGAACCTGAACAAAATCTTCTGGAAGGACGAGAAATACACCAAGGGCGACCTGATCGAGTATTACCGCACGATTGCACCGTGGCTTTTGCCATATCTCAAGGACCGACCCGTGGTCATGACGCGGTTTCCCGACGGCATCGATGGGAAGTCCTTCTATCAGAAGGATGCGCCGGAGTTCGCACCCGATTGGATCCGCACCTTCCCGATCTGGAGCACCGACACCGAACGCGACATCAACTACTTCGTCTGCGACGACGTCGACTCATTGGTCTATCTCGCCAACCTGGGCACCATCCCGCTGCACATCTGGATGAGCCGAGTGGGCTCGCTGGAGCAGCCGGATTGGTGCGTGATCGACCTGGATCCCAAGGACGCGACGTTCGCCGACGTGATCAAGTGCGCCCAGGTGCTGCACCGGATCTGCGACGAAATCGGGCTGCCTAACTACGTCAAGACGACGGGGAAGACCGGCCTGCACATCATGATTCCGTTGGGGAAGCAGATGACGTACGAGCAGTCGCGCTTCATCGGCGAATTGCTGGCTCGCCTTGTGATCAAGGAGCTCAACTCGATCGCCACGATCATGCGCACGATCAACAAGCGTGGCGAAAAGGTCTACATCGACTTCCTCCAGAACCGGCACGGGCAGCTGATCGTGGCTCCGTTCAGCGTCCGCCCCCTGCCGGGCGCGACGGTATCGATGCCGCTCGTCTGGGACGAGGTGAACGATGATCTCGACCCGAAGGACTTCACGATCAAGAACGCGCTGGACCGGATGGAAAAGATGGGCGAAGATCCAGTACTTCCCGTCCTCACCGACAAGCCAAAGCTGGCCAAAACGCTCGCTCGGCTCGACGCCTTGTTGAAGGGGTAGCCTCATGCGACACCTGCTCGTTATGACACTCGCGTTCGCGTTGTTCGCTCCCCCGGCCAATGCGCAGCAGCGTCCCCGCTCCGATTCACTCCCGCGAGACCTCGTCATCGCCCTGCTTGGCGGATCGTTAGGCAACCGGAACATCGAGATCCACGCCGGCATGGCCGACGACTCGCTTCCCGCCGACCTGTTCCGCGACGCCCTGATCCTGGGATACGCCGATTACCGCGTGTCGCGAATTAGTGTGGCGTATTTCCCGTACGACCCGAAGATCACGCTCGACACGATCAAGGCGCGCCTCCTTTCAAAGGGCTGGACGCTCACGCCGGAAGACTCGTCGGCAGGTCGCGGTTTCGTCAGCACCTATGGCGGGTCGCGCCCGCTCGCGATCTGTCGGGACAAAATGGCGATTGTACCCACCATGATGATCCGATCACTCAACCGGACCCTGGTGGTGATCAACCGTCAGGGGTCACAGGGGGTGGAGTTCCTGTGCGGACGGCGTCCCGAAATAGACCGAATGAGGCAGATGCGCGGCGCGGACGACACGCCGCTTCCTGCACTGACCCCGCCTCCTGGGATGGACAGTCGCGGCGGTGGCTCCAGTGGCATTGCCAGCCAGGAGCGCGCGATGTCCATGTCGACCTCACTGAACGGAATGCTGCCCCTGAAGCAGATCCTCGCGCATTACAGCGAGCTGTTTATCAAGGGAGGCTGGAAAAAAGTCGAGGAACAGGCTGCAACCTCGATTGGGATCATGACGTTCGAGATTACGTCCAAGGGTCAGGCATGGCACTGCGCGTTCATCGTCAGTATGCCGGCGACCGATGCGGCCGACGTGCAGCTCATGCTGCGCATGAAATGACAGAAACACTTTAACCGCGAAGGACGCAATGGTACGCGAAGGACTGCAAACAATGGGTTTCCCTTTGCGACCCTTGGCGTCCTTTGCGGTTCATTCTTTTTTCCAGGGACGGTAATCCGCAATGAAACGGAATCGCTGGTTTACAATGGTAGCGATCACAGGTATTTCGTTAGGCATGCGACAGGGCGTGCCATTCAGCCAGCACGGCACCGTCGCCCAGCGCGTCAGCCACACCAACATCGACATCGACTACAACCGCCCCGTCGCGCGCGGACGCGAGCTGTTTGGTGCGCTCGTGAAGTGGGACAGCATCTGGCACCCCGGCGCCGACTCGGCGTCGCGCATCCGCTTCGACAAGGATGTCTTGTTGCAGGACAAGCCGCTTGCCAGGGGCGAATACTCGTTATGGCTGATTCCGCGCCAGGCCGCCCCGTGGACCCTCATCCTCAGCTCGGCCGCGCGCGTCTTTCACCAGCCGTACCCCGGTTCACAACACGATGCGCTCCGCGTGGAGATCGCACCGGAAAAAGGGGCGCACATGGAGGCGATGACGTTTTACTTCCCGGTGGTCGGCCGCGACTCAACCGTCCTGCGCATGCACTGGGGCGAAACCATCCTCCCGATCAGGATCAAGGTCGAACGCGATCCATGACGGCACGCTCGTTGGCATGGGGCATGGGGCATGGGGCATGGGACTGAAGCAGAAAACTCAGTGTGGTTTTCCTGAGATCCCATGCCCCATGCCCCATGCCCCATGCCCGTTCGCGTGGCCTCTCCGGGGCTGAGTCGTCTCCGGAATGTGACGAAAACATACCTTCGCTGCCTGACAATCGTGTTCGCGGGAAGCCTCCTGGTTCCCATCGTCACTGTGTCGGCGGCACTGATGGACGGGGGGAGGCAACTCCCCGTGTTTCGCCTGGGCCTGGCACTACTCACGGCGCTTACGGCGGTGCTCATGCTCCGGCGTTTTCTGGAGCGCATCGGCGGAGCCGTCGACGAAGACGCCCGCGCGCAGGTCGCTCAAGTTGATGGGCTGCCGGACCGATGGGTCGACCTCGCTATCGCCGGCTCCGCCGCACTGAGCCTGTTTCTCGAACTGGCGATGATCCGCTGGCAGGCGTCCGTGTTTCCGTTCTTCGCGTTTTACACAAACTTCGGGCTCCTCGCCTGCTTCGCAGGCCTGGGCCTCGGCTATGCACTTGCAAGTCGCGACCGCATTCCGCTGCTCCTCGTCGTGCCGACGCTGGCGTGGCAGGTGATCGTGCTGCTCGCCCTCAAGTCGGTGCTGAGCCATTGGCACCTCCAGTTTCTGGGCGCAATTCCGGTCATTGAACAGTTGAGCATGGGAATGAGCACCATGCGCTCGGTTGCGCAGGGCGCGACGATCTACTTCTTCCTCAGTGTCGTCTTCCTCCTGACGGCAGTGACGTTCATTCCGATCGGCCAGCTGTGTGGCCGGCTGATGGCGCGACGGACACAGTTGCGCGCGTATGGTCTGAACCTGGCGGGTAGCCTGGTCGGCGTCGTTTCCATGTTTCTGGTCAGCGCGCTCTGGACGCCCCCGATCGTATGGTTTTCCATCGCCCTGATGACGGCGCTGCTGTTTCTCGTCAGGCAGCCGGCGACGATGCTCGCCGGCATTGGTGGAGCGCTCGTCGCGCTGACGGCCCTGGCGTGGCCGACTTCATCCTCGCAGCACCGTGTGTACTCGCCGTACCAGATGCTCGAATTCGGCTATGGCACGAGCGGCCTCATGAACATCACGGCCGCAGGACATTACTACCAGCGCGTGCACGACTTTTCCCGCGCGCCGGGGACGGATCATCCGCGCATCGAGGCAACACGCTCCTATTACGACTTGCCCTATCGCTTGCCTGGATCACACGCAGACGTGGCGATTGTTGGAGCCGGCGCCGGCAACGATGTCGCTGCGGCACTACGCGGCGGGGCGTCGCGCGTATTCGCAATCGAGATCGATCCTGCCATTCAACGTGCCGGAATGCAGAACCATCCGGAGCACCCGTACGCCGATCCTCGCGTGACCGCCGTGTTGAACGATGCGCGATCGTTCCTGCGCACGACGAGCGAGCGGTTCGACCTCGTCGTGTACGGCATGTTGGACTCTCATGCGTTACTGAGCCATGCCTCGAGCGTACGGCTGGATTCATACGTCTACACCGTGCAGGCTTTCCGCGAGGCGCGTTCGCGACTGAAGCCGGGCGGGCGACTCGTACTTTCGTTTTCGGCGCTGAACGCAACGCACAACCGCAAGGCCTTCGAAATGCTTCGCGAAGCGTTCGATGGAGTCGAACCCGTCGCCGTATCGGCGCGGTACGATGGCGCGGTGGTATTCATCCAGCGCGAGGGAACTCTGATCGACGTGCCTCCTGCCCTGCTGGCATCGACCGGGTTCACGTTGAATGATCGCGTCGCTGACGCGTCGATCAAGGTCGACGTGTCCACGGACGACTGGCCGTTCTTCTACATGCCGAGACGTGTCTATCCCATTTCGTACCTCCTGCTCCTCGGCCTGGTGCTTCTTGCCGGCGTAGCGTTGACGGCCGCCTTCATCAGGGAACGACCAGCGACTGGGGACATGAGCTTCCTGCTTCTGGGAGCGGGATTCATGCTGGTGGAGACGAAGGCCATCACCGAACTGGGATTGACCTTCGGGGGCACATGGCGCGTGACGGCAATCGTCATCGCCGGTGTGTTGCTGATGGCGTTCCTGGCGAATGTCGTGGTGGCGCGGTTCCGGATTCACAGGCCTAACGTGGCGTTCACGCTCCTGTTACTGACGCTCGCGGGTGGCTGGTACATGTCGGGCCAGGGCGGATTTGGATCGACGACGGCCGGAAGGATTGCGACCGTCGCACTCCTGACTTCACCGATGTTCTTCTCGGGGATCGTGTTCTCGACACTGCTCCGCGGCCGAAAAGCCATCGCGGGCGTGATGGCGGCCAACCTGTGTGGTGCGATGCTCGGCGGCCTGCTCGAGTACAACTCGATGTACTTCGGATTCCGCTTCCTGTACCTGCTCGCGCTCGGGTTCTACGCGCTGGCGTTCGTGCAGTGGGCGATGTCGCGGGGACGGGAGCTCGATCCGGCACGTCGCAGGGAGCGCGTCGCGACCCCGCTCAATCCCGCCGCGGTGAACTGATACCTAACGTCGCTCGATGTCCGCCAACCGCGACAGGCGGTGCCTGACATCGTCCACTTTCGGCTGCAGCCGCGGGTCTGCCTTGTCCCAGAGCGCCAGGAACTCGCGATACTTTACGGCCGCCTTCTCGACGTTGCCGACTTTCTCGTACAACTCCCCGAGACGCTTGAGCATGAGGGGCTTGGCGCCGCCTTCGAAATTCAGGCGGCCGAAAAACGGCTCGGCCAGGTATTTCTCATACCAGTAGATGGCCGAGTCGGCCGCGCCGGCACGGGCGTGCACGAACGCGATGTCATCGTAGATACACATGCTGCAGGTGCCGTTAGGCCCGTCGTACGAGGAGTCAGCGGCCCAGAAATCGCGGATGGCGTCGTTGTAGCGATTCTCCGCGAACGCGATGACGCCTTGAATTGCGCGCCGGTTCGGCTCGAGAATACGGCGCATCACAGTATCTGTCGCTTCAGCTTCCCAGCGGGACACCCACGTGCGCGCCTTCGCGGGTTGGCCGACGCCTGCGTAGAATGCGGCGATGGCCAGGTAAGGCCGCTGGTCGAACGGCATGCCGCTGAAGTCCGCGCGAGCGACGGTGGCGTCGATGCGTCGGACCGCGCGGGCAGTGTCGTCGAAGAATCCCACCTCGAGCTGGGCGAACTGCAGCGAATCGAGGACCGGGTTGGCAGGCTGGCCTAACGTCCGGGCGATCTGACGAGCCTGGGCGCCGTAGCGCTCGAGGTCGGAGATCCGTCCTCGCAGGATCGAGTAATTCGCCAAACCGCCGGCGCCGTTCACCTTCAGGACGGGGCTCGGGTTGGCCAGCATGGTCTTCAGGTGCCGCTCGAGCGAGTCGAACTGATTCCGCTGATAGTAGAAGTGGATCGGCGCAGTCTGGACGAACAGCGAACTCGGGAACCGCTGCCCGACCTGCGCCGTCAATGCCTCGGCGTCGGTGAACTTCCCCTGGTTGAACAGGATGGGAACGAGGTTGGTGTACTGCTGCGATGTCGCTCGACCGGCATCTATCTGGCTCTTGTACAGCGACTCAGCGCGGGCATACTCGCGTCTTCCGTTGAGGATGTTCGCGAGGTTGTTCGCGGCCGCGGTCTCCGTCGGATCGAGCGCGAGCAGCGCCTCGTACGCTCGAATGGCGCGTCCACGATTACGGCCGGGGCCGAGATGGAAGTAGGTCCCCTCGGTGAGCAGTCGCTCTCGCTCGGTGAGACGGTCACGATATCGATAGGCATTCTCGAGTGCGCTGTCGACTGGCAGGCGCGGAAATCCGCTGTTGTTGAGCGCGACGCCGAGCTTGCGCCACGCCATGGCGAAAGTCGTGTCGATACGAACCGCTTCGCGAAGTCGTTCGCTGGCTTCGATTGGATTTCCGCCCATATCGATCGAGCGCGCCGCGCCCGCGTAGATGCGGAGCGCTTCGAGCGATGACGTCGTCACCTGGTCGAGGGGAGCGCTGTTGTTCACGTCGCGGAGCGAGTCGCCTATTCGCTCGCGCAACTTCCGCGTGAGCTTGTCGATCGCCTGCAGAATGTCCTGCGGTCCGTTGGCGGTTTCCTGGTAGAGCGCGAGCTCGTTGAGCGAGTCTGACGTCACCAGCCGAAGCGAAATCACGTATCCGCCCGCCAGTGACCGGATGGTGCCGTCGACGATCGCCTTGGCTCCCTCGCGAAGTGCGATCTCTTGCGCGAGCTCGAGCGTGAGCTCACTCGTCCTGGGCCGCTGCATCCGGTCGAGCGCACCTGCGATGGCGACCGGCGACATCACCGACACGACGCGTGACTGGCCGAGGTTTGTGCGAACCGCCTCGGTCACGAGCAGTGACAGCGAAGAGTCCGGGGAAGGGAACGACGTGACGATGAGTTGTCCCTTGTCCTCCAGCCGTCCCGCCGCCAGCAGTGATCCGGCCGGACCGATGCCCATCGAACGGAGAACCATGAAGCCGGCCACGGCGATGACAAACGCGCCTAACGCCAATGCGCCACCGGCCCAGGCCCGACGCCACGTCAACCGGGGGCCTGCCTTGAGGGCCAGCGTCGCCATCGTTCCGTGCGTCGCGTGCCCGCCGGTGCGCGGCGTGGTCATGGCGACGTGGCGCCTGGTCTTGTCCGCGAACCAGGCGAAAAGAACAATCGGAAGCCCGAGCGCCATGACGATCAGCGCGCCGGGGAAGACCCAGCCCGGCAGGCCGACGGCGATGACCGCCGCCCGGGCGATGATGGCTACGGCCGCGGCAGCGGCCGCGTAAGTGACAAGTGCCCGGGTCAGTGACCGGGGGGCCTCGAGCGCAACGTGTGGTCCGGTCGTCGAGCCGCTGGTCAGTCCCTCGAGTACCTGGACGACCTCGCTTCCGGACTGGGGCCGGGCCGAGGGATCCTTCTCGAGGCACTGCATAACGAGCTGGTCGAGCGCGGGCGGCACATCCGGCCGCAGTGCCGCGACCTGCACCGGCATCTCGCTGATATGCGCGGCAAGCATGCGGGCCGGCGCCCGGTCGGCGAACGGCGGCTTGCCGGTCAAGAGCTCGTACGCCATGCAGCCCAGCGAATACAGGTCGGCGCGATGGTCGACCAGCGGGTCACCCGCGGCCTGCTCGGGCGACATGTAGGCCGGCGTGCCTAACGAAGTGCCGAGCTGCGTGAGCGTGCCGCTCTCCTGCTCGGTTCGGGCGGCGCTGATGGCCTTGGCGATACCGAAATCGGTGACGACGGCCGTGCCTCCCGAGAGCAGGACGTTGTCCGGCTTGATGTCCCGGTGCACGATCGACCGTTCGTGCGAATACGCCAGCGCCCGCGCCACGTCGCGGAGGATCCCGGTGACGGTGTTGATCGGGAGCGCGCCTTCCTCGCTCAGTCGCGTGCGCAGCGACTTCCCCTCCACGAACGGCATCGTGTAATACGGGTAGCCGTTGGTGTCACCCGCCGAGATGATCGGGACGATGTTCGCCTGCTGCAGCGACGCGGCGAGTTGTATTTCGCGCTCGAACCGGTCGACATTGACGCCGGCTGCCAGCTCGGGCGACAGGACCTTGATGACGACCTTGCGATTCAGCCGCGTCTCATTCGCGACAAAGACGCGCGACATTCCGCCGCCGCCGAGCTCGCGCTCGAGGACGTAGGTGGAGCCGAGTGTCTGCTGGAGTTGGTCGCGGAGGTCCATGCGGCGTCGGATGTGCGAGCCGGAATTTACCG
>DASRPK010000136.1:0-2020 GCA_035646395.1 Gemmatimonadaceae bacterium
CCAGGCCTCCAGCCTTCGATCGGCAGGGGATCACCGAAGATGATCTGATCGACTTCACGCCGGAACTGCGTGCCGAGGCGCTCGAGATCGCCAGGAAGTACGTCCTCGGCCCCATGTTCACGCCGGGGTCGCTGCGCGGGGCGGGACCAAACGACAAGCAAGGGACGATTCAGCTGCCAGGAACCGTCGGTGGTGCGGATTGGACGGGAGCCGCCTTCGATCCCGAGACCGGCAGGTTGTACGTCCCTTCGATGACGGGTCCGATCGCTCAGAACATGATGCCGGGTAACCCCGAAACGTCGAACCTCCGGTACCGCGTCTCCACCAACACCCGAATCGTCGGCCCCCGTGGCCTGCCGCTGGTGAAGCCACCATACGGCCGGATTACGGCCCTCGATCTGAACCGCGGCGAGAAAGTGTGGACCGTAGCGAACGGCGACGGTCCCCGCAACCATCCCGCGATCGCGCATCTCAAACTGGGGCCGCTCGGGAATGCGTCGCGTTCCGCGGTCATCGCGACGAGGACACTCCTCTTTGCGACCGTCGGCGATCAAATCAACGTCGGCACGCCGCCCGATTTCGGTGGCAAGCAGTTCAGCGCGTTCGACAAGAGGACGGGCGAGCTGCTGTGGACGACCCAGCTCGAGGCGGGCGCGACCAGCGCTCCGATGACATACCTCCACCGCGGCAAGCAGTACGTCGTCTTTGCGATTGGCGGTCAACAACACGCCGCGGAGTTCGTCGCCTTCGCGCTGCCATGAATCGGCGCGCTTCGGCCTACCCGTAGCGCTGCCTTACTTCCGCGATCGAACCGGCGACAAGCTTTTCGAGCGTCGACCTGTCGAGATCAGCAAGCTGCTTGAAATACAGGCAAGACTTGCTCATCCTGTGCTTCCCAAGCCTGGACAGCAACGATCGTTGCTCTTCTCCGTCCGCCGCCAGGTAGACCACCAGTTCCCGGCCGCGGATGGCAAAGCCCGCCAAGGGCATTTCCCCGGTTCGTCCGCTCTCGTAGGTGTACCGGTAGGAGCCATAACCGACGATGCTGGGTCCCCACATTCGTGGTGACTGCCGGGTAACCTTCTTGAACAGAGCCATCAACTCACGGCAGTCGGTGCTTTGTTGCGCGTTGGCTTTCGAGGCGATGTAGTCCTCGACGCTGGCGCCGGTGGGCCTGGTTTTGTTTTCGGCCATCTGGTAGTCCGTGATTGCCCGCGGCATAACGCACCTATTTCGAAAGGTCGTCGGCTAACCGCTGTAGCGTCTGCTTCCACTGCGGGTCCGTTTCCTTTTCCAACAGGGAACTCAGTGCATGCAGATGGGCCACGCTGAGTGCAGCGTCCGCTGACGTCTTGATATCGGGTGTGACACCGGTCCCTTCCCAGTTCGTTTTAGTAATTGGAGATACCGATCGACCAGCCGGAATGATCGCGGTGAAGGATGGTGTGAGCCGCTGCGGACCTCTACTGGAATGGGCCCCTCCGCCTGTCGTTTCGCCAACAACGAGGGCCCGTTTCAGATTCTGCAGCGAATAGGCGAAACCCTCGGCGCCGGAAAACGTTGAAGCACTAGTCAGAATGTAGAGCGGCTGACGTGCGGAACGCCGACCCGGCACAAATGCCATCGTCCAGAACTGACTTGTGTCATTGGTGTCCCGCCAATAAATGTCGTTCAGGTGAACGCGAGCGGTGTCAAAGAAGTAGGTCGCGATAAATGCCATCATCGGGTCGTTGCCGCCGCCGTTTCTCCGCAGGTCGAGGATGATCGCGTCGAAGTTCGCGAGCGTCGACAACCACGTAGAAGCTGTTTCCGCTGACTGCTGGCGTAAGTCGGAGAAGTTGAGGAGTTCCAGGTACCCGACATTTCCGCGCAGGCGTTCAAGTTTCCCAAACCCGAAGTTCAGTCGCTCGCGCTGTTCCACCGAGGGCGTCGCGGGTTCCGGCGCCACAGTCGGCGCTGGCTGATAGAAGACGGCGAAGTGTTTGTCCTGGCCCGCATTCCGCAGCGTCCGGCCCATGGC
>DASRPK010000137.1:0-7409 GCA_035646395.1 Gemmatimonadaceae bacterium
CAGGCCAAGGTCGCCGCCGACGAGGGCGCGAAGCTCTGCGCCGAAGGCAAAACCGCGGAAGGCGCGGCGAAGCTGAAGGAAGCGATTTCGCACGTTTCGGCTCCCTCGCAGCAGCCCTCGCAGTAAATCGCAGGCTGATTCGAGTCGAATAGAAGGCGGCCGGGGCAACCCGGCCGCTTTTTTTGTCAACCTCGATCACTCCACACGCAGCAAAATTGCAGGTTCCACGCGCAATGCCCGCCGGGCGGGTGCCCCGCTCGCGACCACGACGGCCAGCACGACGAGACAGTAGGCCGTGGCGTAGATCCACCATTCCCTCGTCTGCAGCCCTTCCATGAGTGCGGAAACGAGATTCACCGCAATCGGCGTGAGCGCCGCACTGACCATCAGGCCGACCGCCACTTGCCATGCGGTGCCTCGAACCACGGTCGACACGACCTGCCTGTCGCTCGCTCCCAGGGCCCTGCGAATCGCAATCTCCTTGGTTCGCTGCTCGACCGTGAATGAGAGAACGACGTACATGCCGACGATCGCGAGGATTACTGCGATGAACGAGAATCCCAGCATCGACACGGAGGCGAGCTGATAGCCGGCGCGCCTTTCGGACTGGGCGCGCTTCAGTGGCCGCAGGAGATAGACGGGCAGATCCGTGTCGACCTCCGCGATCACTTCCCTGATGAGGCGCATTTGGTCCGCCGGCGCACCCCCTCCCCGGACGGCGACGGACATATACGGAAGCTCATACTGCGTCAGCGGCGTATATACAGTCGGCCGCCAGGAGCCGTTCACTCCCCAGGTGGCGCTGTGAAGCATGTTCCCGACGACGCCGACCACGGTGATCCACTCGATTGGCGCGCCGTCCTCCGTGGGAAACGCGATCTTCTGCCCGACGGGTGATGCACCCCCAAAGTGCAGGGCGGCAAACTCGGAGTTCACGATCGCGACGGGCGGCGAGCTCCTGGTATCCCGGGAATCGAATTCCCGTCCTCCGAGTACGCGTCCGCCGATCGATCCGAAGAATCCGGAGCTGACGGAAACATCGTCGGCCATGGGAAGTTCGGCCACCGGCCGAATGTCCTCGCCGCCGATGGCTACGCTGACACGACTGGCGCCGAGACCCGGCAGGGATGTGGTCATTGCCGCGCCCTGCACGCCGGAGTGTGCGCGCATGCGGCCCAGGACATTGTCGATGAACTGCGCGTATTCCTCGCTGGCGTAGCGCCCTTCGGGCAGGGATATGGAACCCGTCATCACCGCGTCGGGGTCCACTCCGAAACCCTTGCCGACGGCCGTGTAGGCGCCCCTGGCGAGCAACATCGCACCACACAGGAGCGCCGCTGCCGCGGCCAGCTCGATGACGACCATGACGCTCATGAATCGAGTCAAACGGGGGCTTCCCGTGACGTGCGCCCGATCGCGCAGCAGGCGGGCCACGTCGGTGCGCGACGCTTCGATGGCCGGAAAGAGCCCGGCCAGCAGTGCGCTAAGCAGTGCGGCTACCACCGACACTCCGACGACTTTCCAGTCGATCTCGAACTCCCACCACGGCGGCACGCCGCCGTAGGTTCCGATCGCATCGATCAGGTGGTCGTAGTACTGCAGCGCGAGCACGGAAGCGAAATAGGCCACGAACAGCGCGAAAGCCGAGATGATCAGAGCTTCGCAAAGCGTGAGCTGGATCAGACGCCAGCGCCGCGCGCCCAGCGCCGAGCGCATGGCGGTCTCGTATTGCCGGTAAGTCGCGCGCACAAAGAGCAGGCCGGCCACGGTCAGGCACGCAATCAGCAGCGTCACGTAGGCCCCTGCGAGCTGGCGCCGAAGCGAGCTCACGTTTGCGTGTCCGATGATCCCGGCGCCAAGAGGCAGCACGGTTGAACTTAGTGCTTCGTTCGTTTTCGGCTGCTCGCGCTGCAGCCGGTCCATGACAGCCTTCAGGCCATCCGCAAGTCGCGCCTGCGAGACGCCAAGCCTGGCCTTCGCAATGAGCCAGCCGTACTGTGCCGAATCGCTTTCGCGACTCAACGCGTCGGGATTGCGAACGATCGGCAGCCAGATGGCTTCTCCGCCGATGAGGCCAAATCCTGGTCGCAGAACTCCTATGACGGTTCGTGGCTCGCCATTGATGTCGATGCGTTTTCCGACGATGGACTCATCGGATGCGTACTGGCCGGACCACGTTTCGGAGCTGAGAACTGCAACGGATTCGGATCCCGGCAATCCGTCGCGATCGGTAAAGGTGCGTCCGAGCATGGGCGCCGCGCCGACGAAATCAAAGAAATTCGTCGAGACCTCCGCCGCATCAAACCGCTGTGCGACTCCCCCGCCGGTGATGACGGCTTCGGTCCAGGTGACGGCCGCAGCATCTTCTACTTCCTGCGCTTCGCGAAGCTCGAGATAGTCGGAGTACTGGAGCTCGTCCTGAATTTCGCGGGTCTGCTCGTGCTGACCGAACACGCGATAGAGCCTATTTGCATCGCGATAAGGCGGCGGCCTGACGTACAGGGTGTTCATCACGGTCAGCATGAACACCGTGGCGGCAAGCCCTAACCCCAGCACCACGGAAGCCGTCACCAGCAACATCCGCGACCGCATGAGGCCGCGCCACGCTGCCCGCAGGTCGACGATGAATGCCGCAATCACGTCATTGACGGGAGGTTAGGTGGCTGAGCGGCACTTTGGGCCTCAATTTCCTGGAACGCAAGCGGCTCGTGGCGCGCTGTCCGCGACCTCCCGGTCAATGAAGCGCTGCACGTCGTGACGCACCGGAGCTCTGAACTGAAGGGGCCACCACCAGGCGACCAGGACGTCGTAGTGAGAGCGATTGGGGTAGATTCGAAGATCGACGGGAATTGCGTGCCGGCCAAGTTGAACGGCCATGGCCTTCGCTTCGTCGACCCAGACGATGTTGTCCGCCTCTCCGTGCAGCAACAGCGTCGGTGGTGCTGCCGTGGAAACCACGTCAATCGGGCGCCATCCGTTGCCGGACGACTTGTCGAAAATGGATCCCAGGAGTACCGCTGGTCGTTCCAGTGTGTAGGGACCGGCCATGCCGATCACGCCGCGGATGCACTTCACCGATTCGCCATGTTGACGCAGATAGCGATCGTCGAAGACCAACATTGTCGCGATGTATGCACCGGCGGAATGTCCCATCAGGAAGATCGCATCAGGATTCCCGCTCAATCTCGCAATCTCTTTACGCACCCATGCGACCGCTCGCGCTCCGTCGTCCACGAAAGCTGGGAAACGTACCTCGGGGTAGAGCCGGTAGTTGGGAATGACCGTCAAGTAGCCCAAGCGAGCCAATGCAGCGCCGAGGAACCGGACATCATCCTTGCTGCCCTGCTTCCACATACCGCCGTGCCAGAGAATGACGACGGGTGCACCCACGGCCGCTTCGGGCACGTAGACGTCGAGTCGATGGGCCGGCGCGTCGCCGTATTGAACGTTCGCATGGTGTTCATACCCGAAAGGCGAACGGGTTGCGTTCATCAGGAACGTCAGGATGGTCGTGGAGTGATATACCGCAACCGGCACGAGAATGACCAACAGGGCGACGGTTGTCTTTCGTACTATCGGATCCATCATCGCGACATCACCGCCCGTTCGGGACCTGGTTCACGATGATGCCACCGCCTCTGCTAAAGTCGGCGCATGTTCCCTCGGATCCTGCTCGCGGTCCTGTTCGCGAGCTCGGCCGCCGCCGAGCCGTTCAGCTTCGTGGCGCTCGGTGACACGACCTACGCGCCACCGGCCGACAATCAACTCTACGGCCAGCTGATCGACGCAATCAACGCCGCCCAGCCGGCATTCTCGATCCATGTCGGCGACACCAAGGGGTATGGCGACTGCGGCCGCACGTTCCAGGAGAGCCAGCGGGACTTCTTCAATCGCTTCGCTGGCCCGGTGTTCTACACGCCGGGCAACAACGAGTGGGCGGACTGCTGGAAGGCCAACCGCGGCACCGCGGACCCAACCGAAATACTCGCGCTGATGCGGGAGGTGTTCTGGTCGAAGCCCGAGAGCCTTGGTCGGGTGCGCCTGCCGCTGGCGCGCGAGTCCGACGAGATCCCGGAATTCGCCGAATTCGCGGAGAATGCGCGCTGGACCTTCGGTGGCGCGACCTTCGCGACGCTAAACCTGGCGGGCACGCACAACAACCAGGAGCTGCGTGTCGAGAAATACTGGCGCGAATTCGTGCGCCGTGAGCAGGCCAATCTCGCCTGGGTCAAGGCGACGTTCGCGGAAGCGCGCCGGGCGAAGCACCGCGCCGTCATACTGGCCTTCCACTCCAACCCATTCGACGAGAAGCTCCGCTACGAAGGCGGTCCCTTCGAGGCAATCGTCAAGGCGATCGACACAGAGGCCGAGGCCTTCGACGGGCAGGTGCTCATCGTCCAAGGCCATTATCACGAGTTCGTGATCGATCGGCCGCTGACCCAGCTCGACCTGGACAAGCCCGGCATCACGCGGCAGAACCTGATGCGCCTGCAGGTTTACGGCTGGCCGGACATGAAGGCCGTCCGGGTGAGCGTCGACACGTCCAAGCCATGGGTGTTCGGCTTTGAGCCCGTCTATGCACCGGAGAACTCGGTCTCCCCGAACAAGGACCACGAATAGTTGCGGCGACGCGCGGTGCTTGCGTTGCTCGAACCCAACCTACCCAAGGCCCATATAGGTCACAGCCAGCATGAACTGGGCGCAATTGACATACGTTAGTTGATTGGACGCCCCCTCAAGAACAAAGCCCGCAGACGGCAGTCCGCGGGCTTCGCTCGAACTCCTGACTACTTGCGCAGCGGTCTGAATGCCGCGCGCATTTCCGACGCGAAGACCAGTGGCTCCTCCCACGCCGCGAAATGCCCACCCTTGTCCGCCTCGTTGAAGTAGACGAGGTTCGAATAGCCGCCCTCCGCCCAGCGCCGGGAGGGCTGGTAGATCTCGCCGGGGAAGGCGGTAAACGCCGCCGGAATGGAGAACTTCTTGGGAAGGAAGTACGGCGGCTTGTTGTCCCAGTAGCTGCGGGCCGTGGAGACCCCGGTGTTGGTCAGCCAGTAGAGGGTGATGTTGTCGAGCACGTCGTCCCGCGTCAGCCGCTCCGGAGGCTGATCCTGGGTCGGCGTGC
Organism: Gemmatimonadaceae bacterium; assembly: GCA_035646395.1. Lineage (GTDB taxonomy): Bacteria > Gemmatimonadota > Gemmatimonadetes > Gemmatimonadales > Gemmatimonadaceae > JABWBJ01. The sequence goes on from DASRPK010000137.1 coordinate 5,126, forward strand.
CCATCGCCGCGAGGACCGTCGCCGCCGGCTGATCGTCGCCGTCGCCGTGGTCGATCAGCCAGGCCGCGAGGGCGACCGGAGAATCGGCGTTTCCATAGAGCGTCTGCGGACGCGTCGCCATCTCGATTGCGTAGGCCGCATTCTTGGTGAAGAAACCCTGCAGCTTGGCCAATGCGCGTCGCTCCAGGTCGGTAGCATCGGACGGCAGCGGTGCGCCGGCCTGGATCGCATTTGCCACCTCTTGCGGCACGGCGAATAGGAAATTGGTGTGGATGCCCACGAGCTCTACGGGCGCCTCGAGCGCCATGGCGTCCGTGACCTGTCCGCCCACGTCGCCGCCCTGCGCAACGTATCGCAGATATCCCAGGCGCCTCATCAGCACGATGAAAGCGCGCGCCATGCGAGCATGATCCCAGCCGGTCGCCGCCGGCTTGCCCGAGAACCCATAGCCTGGGATCGACGGGATCACGACGTCGAATGCGTCCTCCGCGCGGCCGCCGAAGACTGTCGGGTCGGTGAGCGGGCCGACGAGCTTGATCTGCTCGAGGATCGAGCCCGGCCATCCGTGCGTGATGATGACCGGCAGCGCGCCCTCGTGCTTCGAATGCACGTGGATGAAGTGGATGTCGAGCCCGTCGATCTCGGTGATGAACTGGGGCAGCGCGTTGAGCTTCGCCTCGCACTTGCGCCAGTCGTAGTCCGTCGCCCAATAGCGGGCGAGATCCTGGAGCGGCTCGAGCGGGACGCCCTGCGACGTGTCCGCGACGGTCTCCTTCTCCGGCCACCGCGTGGCCTTGATCCGCCGACGCAAGTCCGTAAGTTCTTCTTCAGACACGTCAACTCGAAATGGCCGAATGGAAGCATCCTCGGCCGGTTTGAGCTTCAGGACCGCAGCGATGTCGGGGAGGTCGGAAACCGCGACGCTATCGCTCGCCATCGGGGGCGGCACGGGCGTCGCTACGCCTTCCGGCGTCGTAGTTGGGGTTTCGAGCATTTTTCGTACTCCAAACTTTGGATGAGGTGAGTGTCGTTTCAGACGCACTCAGGGCTATATGACGGCAGCATCCAAAGCTCTTGTAGAAATGAGTGTTTTTGTAACGTTTGTGTCGTTGTATTTCCGCATACCGGCGAGCATGATCGGGCGAAGAACAAGGAAGATCTGGTGCCTGTTCGGCAATCGGTATCCAAAACAGGCCGCCGGGGCGGCTTAGCACCGTGGCAGGTGAAGCTGTCCTTGCGATTGCTGCTGGACGACCAAGGCTCGCACCGATCAGTGGAGAAGATCGCCGCGCGTTGTGGGCTGTCACGCAGCTATTTCGAGAAGGCATTCAAGGTGAGTGTGGGAGTGCCACCTCACCGTTGGCTCGTGCGGCAACGCGTTCGGCGGGCAGGAGAAAAGCTCGAGCGGACTGACGACAGCGTCAGCTCAATCGCCTTGAGCTGTGGTTTTACCGACCAAAGCCACCTTACTCGAGTGTTCGGGGCGATCGTGGGTTCCAGTCCGGCAGCGTGGCGACGCCAGCGCAAGGCCAGCGCCGTACCCATTTAGCAGTAGCGGCGGCCGTGGCCCCCATTCGACGTCGCCGAAAGTGATGACCGTCGCGCTATGGTTCGATGTCGTCGAATAGACTGCCCCTACCTGACTCGATGGGGCAGCTGGCGACATGATTCCTTGCACCCGACGGGCTGCCGCGCCGGCCCTGCTTGCCGGCCTGTCGCTCCTTTTCGCCGCCTGTTCGACGTTGCAAGACACATCGGACGAGCCAGAGGCGCCTTTCGTGAGCGCCGAGACTCCCGTAACACAAGAACAGGAGGTCTCTGAGCAGGCGGAAGGCGCGCCAGAAGCGCAGGCAACAGAAGGCGAAGTCCCCCTGTCCGTGGCCGAGTCAGAACCCCCTGAAGTGACGGCGCCTCCCGTCGAGCTCGACGCGATCATCGTGACGATCCGGCGCGAGGACCAGATCCGGGACCTGGTGTCGCAGGCTCGCACGTTGCTCGAGGACTACGAGCTGGAATACGTGTTCACGGGCAAGAAGAGGAACGAGACGCTCCGGGGCCGCCCGGTGGCCTTTGCGCTTTGGAGCGAGTCGGAACAGGACTGGACAGTCGCGAATATCGAGATCCCGCGCCCGCCGGTGAGCTGGAAGCCGGGCGGCAAGCCCCTGAAGTTCACGCTGCTCACGCCGGGGATCCAGGCGCAGCACCAGAAGGGTACGGGCGCCGAGCGGCTGATGTTCGCCTTCTCCAAGGGAGGCGAGCCGCTCAAGGTCTACGGCCGGAAGTT
>DASRPK010000138.1:0-60595 GCA_035646395.1 Gemmatimonadaceae bacterium
GAGTGCGGTCGTCGGTTCGCCTTGGAGATCCTCCCGTGAGATCAAAGCGGCGGTCGTCCCTTGCCAGTGCACGCGTTGGTCCAGCTCGCGGAAGAGTTGTTCCATGTGCGCGTCCCGACTCAGGATCCCACGCTCAACTACTAGGTCGAGCTGTGTTGCACCTTTTTCGGGCACGACGATCGAGATATTGCGCGACTCGAACTGAGTGTGGCGTACGCGAACGATGTACGACCCTGGCTTGAGCTTCGGGAAATTGAACATTCCGTCCGCAGCAGTGGTGTCGGCACTCCGCGCGCCGAGCACTTCGATGCGTGCTTCGGGCACTGGCAACAAGGAGTCTTTCGAGATTACGGAGCCATACAACCCACTGCGCTGCGCGGTGACTTCAACTTCAGCCAGTGTGGGGACGAGGCGCTCGAGTGTCACTTCGATATCGAGTGTGCCGCGTGGGACCTGCACGGATCGTTCGTGTGGTCGGTAACCGACGAACGTCACTCGTATCGCACGCTGTCCGGGAGTAGCGCCGAGAAAACTGAATCGGCCATCGCGGTCGGTGCGGACTTGTCGATTGACGCCTGCCGGCTCGAGCGAGACCAGCGCGTATTCGATCGGGCGCCCGGTTTCATTTCGAACGACTCCGCGAAGCGTACCCGAACTGTCTTGCCCGAACGCGACTGATGGAAGAAGCGCGAGAATCAGGGTCACCAGTCTCATGGCATCGCTCCGCGAACGGACGCGGCTGCTACACCAGCTGATGCGCAAGGTTCAATGGGTCTGACCCCGTTGAACCTCCGATTACTTCGCCGCGACCAGTTGCAACTTGTCCGAGCTGCTCGGCGCCGCGGTCGGGTAGTCCCCTGAAAAGCAGGCGTGACAGAATCCGCCCGGACCATCCGGGACGGCCGCCAGCATCCCCTCGAGCGAGAGGTAGCCGAGTGAATCCACGCCGATTCGATTGGCGATTTCGGCGACCGTGTAGTTGGCCGCGATGAGCTCTTCCTTCCGCGGCGTGTCGATGCCGTAGTAACACGGCCCCGTGATCGGCGGCGAGGACACGCGCATGTGCACTTCGCGCGCGCCCGCGTTCCGGATCATCGCCACGAGCCCGCGCGTCGTGGTGCCGCGGACAATCGAGTCGTCGACCATAACGACGCTCTTGCCGGCCAGCACTTCTTTCACGGGATTGTACTTGACCTTCACCTTCGCGTCCCGGTCACCTTGCGACGGCTGAATGAACGTGCGGCCGACGTAGTGGTTGCGGATGAGCGCCATCTCGAGCCGCAGCCCCGATTCTTCCGCGTAACCGACCGCCGCAGCGTTCGAGGAGTCAGGGACCGAAAATACGAGTTCCGCGCCGGGTGTGGGTTGCTCCCGGGCGAGCTGGCGTCCAAGCGCGCGTCGAGCGCGATCGACCGAACCGCCGAAGACGTAGCTGTCCGGCCGCGCGAAATACACATGCTCGAACACGCACCGCTTGAGCGGGAGCGTCGGCAATTGCAAAGTGCGCAGGCCATCGCGATCGATGGCAATGACCTCGCCTGGCTTGACCTCGCGTTCCACCGTTGCGCCGACGATGTCGAGTGCACAGGTCTCCGACGCAAACACGTAGGCGTCGCCCAGCCGGCCCATAACGAGTGGCCGCCAGCCGCGGGGATCGCGGGCCGCCATGAGCGTATGCCCGACGACAACGAGCAGGCTGAAGGCGCCGTCGACGCGGCCCATGGCATCCGCCAGCTTGTGCTCCGGCTTGGTGGACGAAGAACGGGCCATCAGGTGCACCAGCACTTCCGAGTCCATCGACGAGGAGAAGATCGACCCGCGATCCTCGAGGTCCCGCCGCACCTCGACCGCGTTCACGAGGTTCCCGTTATGCGCGAGCGAGATGTGCCCCTCGCGGAAGCGCGCCAGGATCGGTTGCGCGTTATCGAGCGTCGAGGAGCCGGCGGTGCTGTAACGCGTGTGGCCGATGGCGACCGAGCCATGGAGGGTCGCGACGTCGCTCGCCGCAAATCCTTCAGAGACCAGTCCCATTTTCCGCACGCTGCGTCCAACCCCGTCAGGGCCGATGGCAACGATGCCGGCGGATTCCTGACCGCGATGCTGGAGCGAATAGAGCCCGAGGTGGGTCAGCGCTGCCGCGCGCTGGTGACCCCAGACTCCGAAGATTCCACACATTTACTGCTCCGTGATTTGGACTCGTGACTCGTGACTTGTCGATCGTACCAATCAGCTCAGTGCTATAGCCGTTTCCGCGGCTTCGTCGGTCGACGTAGCGACTCTTGCCATCATCGCGGGGATTGCGCCGTGATATGCGACCATCAGGCGCCCGACCGACGTTTCATACCGCTCATTTGCAACCGATATCACCAGCGACCCACCAGGCTCGCTGACCTTTCCGATCTCCCGCGCCGGGACACCATGCCGTCCGGCGATCGCGAGTACCGCTGCCGGGTCAGGCGTCGAAACAATGACCCGTCCCTGTGCTTCGCCGAACAGGAGCGCCCGTGCCGGGAGTTCCGACCAGCGACTCAAGTCGACGGCCGCGCCGCGCGGTGACTCCTCGTTCATCACGCAGCACTCGGCCAGGGCTACCGCCAGCCCGCCGTCGCTGCAGTCGTGCGCCGATGCCACCGTTCCATCGGCCATCGCTTCGAGCAACGCTTCGATGAGGCGCTTTTCCGCCTTCAGGTCGCAGGCCGGCGGCTCGCCGGCGACGGTGTCATGGATCCAGCGCAGATATTCGCTCGCGCCGATTTCGCCCGTATTCTCACCAAGAAGGATAATCGAATCGCCCCCCGTTCTGAAGGCGGCTGTCGTCGCGCGTTCCACGTCGTCGAGCAGGCCGACCATGCCGATCGTCGGCGTCGGATACACTGCTCCGGACGGGCTTTCGTTGTAGAACGAGACATTGCCGCCAGTCACGGGGGTGCCTAACGCCTCGCAGGCCTCGCCCATGCCCGTGACCGCTTCGCGGAACTGGAAAAACACCTCGGGCTTGCGCGGGTTGCCGAAATTCAGGCAGTTGGTGATAGCCATTGGGCGCCCGCCAGCGCAGGCCACGTTCCGCGCCGCCTCGGCGACGGCGATGCGCCCGCCGACGCGCGGGTCGAGGTACACGTAGCGCCCGTTGCAGTCCGCCTTGAGGGCGAGCGCGCGCTTTGTGCCACGCAGCATAACGACCGCCGCATCGGCCGGCCCGGGTCCTACCACGGTGCTGGCCCTGACGGTGCTGTCGTACTGCCGGACGATCCACGTCTTGCTGGCGATCGTCGGTGAGGCGAGCAACCGCTCGAGCGTCCACATGGGATCTGCTTCTTCGGGACGAGGAGCAATTGCATCGACATCACGTTCGCGAAGTGCACGAATTGTCTCACTCTCGCGAGCTTCGGGATAGTAGACCGGGCAATCGGTCACGAGCCGCGAGCCGGGGAATTCCGCCACCACCCGGTCCCCCTCCTTCACGCGATACACGGGCTCCGCGATGACCGAACCGATGACTTCAGCGCTCAGGTCCCACTTGCCGAGGATCTCGCGGACCTGCGTTTCGCGCCCCTTCTTCGCCACCACGAGCATGCGCTCCTGTGATTCGCTGAGCAGGATCTCGTAAGGCGTCATGCCTTCCTCGCGGAGCGGCATCTTCGTCACATCGATCTCGACGCCAACGTCGCCCCGGGCCGCCATCTCCGCGGAAGAACTCGTCAGGCCGGCGGCGCCCATGTCCTGGATCGCGACGATGTGACCGCTGCGAATCAGCTCGAGCGATGCCTCGAGGAGCAGCTTCTCGGTGAACGGATCGCCAACCTGGACACGCGGACGCTTGGCGTCGCTTTCGTGTGACAGGTCTTCTGATGCAAACGAAGCGCCGTGAATGCCATCACGACCGGTCCTTGCACCCACGGCGATGATGGGATTCCCCACGCCGCTGGCGACGGCGCGAATCAACTCCTCCTCGCGCATAACGCCAACACACATCGCGTTCACGAGCGGATTACCGGCGTATGCGTCGTCGAACACGACCTCACCGGCGACTGTCGGCACGCCCATGCAATTGCCGTAATCCCCGATGCCCTTCACGACGCCCGCGACCAACCATCGCGTGCGCGGGTGATCGAGCTCGCCGAAACGCAGCGAATTGAGCAACGCAATCGGTCGCGCGCCCATGGTGAAGACGTCGCGCAGAATCCCACCCACGCCCGTCGCCGCGCCCTGATACGGCTCTACGGCAGACGGATGGTTGTGCGACTCGATCTTGAACGCCACAGCGAGACCGTCGCCGACTGCGATAACGCCAGCATTTTCGCCGGGACCCTGCAACACGTACGGGGCCTTCGTCGGCAACGTCTTCAGGAGCGGCCGCGAGTGCTTGTAGGAGCAGTGTTCACTCCACAGTGCGCTGACGATCCCGAGCTCGGTGAAGGTCGGCGTGCGTCCCAGCATCGCCACCAGGCGATCATACTCTTCGGTCGTGAGCCCGTGCTCTGCGACGAGCGCAGGCGTAATGGTTGGATCGCCGGGGCGGGGAACAGGCGTCATTTCTTCAAGCCGAACATGGTACGGACGAAACTGCGCACGTTGCTCTGGTCCACGTGCTCCAGCATTTCCATTTCGCCCTTGTCCAGCCAGATGCCACCGCAATCGTCGCAGCGATCGATCTTCATGTGATGGTACTCGAGCTCGACGAGCTGGCCACCGCACTTCGGGCATCGCATGTAGTGCGACATGCGTTCCTGCTTTGACCGTTCGGCGTCGAGGCGCGCGCGTTGCTCCTTGATCAACTCGGCGTCGCGCTTCACGAAATATTCATCCTCACTCTTCGTTGGCTTGAATTCGTCCATGTTCATTCAGATGGTGGAGGTGGGAGGTGGGATGTGGGAGGAAGCCGATGACGGCGGATTACGCGGCCACTCTTGCGAGGAGTGATTCGAAAAGGCCCAGGCCATCGGTTGAGCCTAACAAGGGATCGATGGCGTCCTCCGGGTGAGGCATGAGGCCCATAACGTTGCCGCGGTCGTTCAGGATGCCGGCGATGTCGTTGGCTGAACCGTTCGGGTTCGCCTCGGGAAGGGGGCGGCCCTTGCGATCCACATAGCGGAACGTGACCTGGCCACGATCCTCGAGTGCCTTGAGCGTGTCGGCATCGGCGGTATAGCGGCCATCGCCATGTGCAACCGGGACGCGGATCAGTTGGCCCTTCTCATAGGCGTTGGTGAACATCGTGTCCGCGTTTTCCACGCGAAGGTTCACCCACTGGCTCGCGAATCGCAGGCTGGCGTTGCGCAAGAGCGCACCTGGCAACAAGTGTGCTTCACACAAAATCTGGAAGCCGTTGCAGATGCCTAACACCGGGCCACCGCGCCGGGCGTGCTCGCTCACTTCCTTCATGATGGGACTGAACCGCGCGATGGCGCCCGCGCGCAGGTAATCGCCGTAGCTGAACCCGCCCGGCAGCACGATCACGTCGGCGCCCTGCAGGTCATGATCCTTGTGCCAGAGGTGCACGACCTCGGCGCCGACGCCCTGCGTGATCGCGATGCTGGCGTCGATTTCGCGGTTCGATCCCGGGAACGTGACGATGCCGAACTTCACGATGCGCCTCCGCTCACGCCGGCGATCTCGTAGTCCTCGGTGACGGGGTTGGCGAGCAGCTTGTCGCACATGCCGCGCACTGACGATTCGGCGGCCCTGGCATCAGCGGCGTCGACGTCGAGGACCAGGTGCCGGCCAACGCGAGCGTCGAGGACGGAACCGAACCCTAACGCGTGCAACGCGTCAGCGACGGCTTTGCCCTGGGGATCGAGCACGCCTTTTCGGGGGACGATGTGCACTGCCACGCGATATCGCGTCATGCTTTTGGTTCCTCCTGAACAGCGGGGCTGGGTGGGCCGGGACGTCCACGCCGTCGGCGCCGGCGTCGACGGTGCAATCCTCGATCGAGCGCGTCTTCATCGCCGACCACATCGTCGAGTTCCGCGATATGGCGCCTGTCCAGGAATCCAACGAAGACCGTGCGAACGACGCCCCACAGGACGTACGCCATCGCCGCCGGGAAGAAGTACGTCCAGGGAAGGAAGATCAGGCCCGCCAGCGTACCAACCACCACCAGTGTCCCAAGGATCTCCGGTATCGACCGATAGCCGATGGTCGGCACCGCGGCGTAGCGCACGTTGCTGATCATGAGGAACGCGAGCCCCAGCATGATGAACCGCAACATGACTGGCCAGGGCAGGTCCGCCAGCAGCTGCGTCTGATACAAATCGGACTCGCGGAACCAGTAGTACGTGGCGAGCGTCATCCCCGCCATCGGACTCGGGAGACCGTTGAAATGCGTCTTGGCGCGGCCCGCCTGCTCGACGTTGAACCGGGCCAGGCGGATCACCGCACACATGGTGAAGAAGAAGCAGAAGATCCATTCCCAGCCGTGCTGGTTGAACACGGCGAAGAACATCAACATCGCCGGCGCAAGGCCGAACGAGATTGCATCAACAAGGGAGTCGAGTTCCGCACCAAAGCGGGAGCCCGACCGCGTCGCTCGGGCGACTCTGCCATCAATGGCATCGGCCACGCCGCCCAGCACGATGTACGTGCCGGCCGTGCTGTAATTGCCGCGGCTTGCCTCCACGATCGCAAAAATGCCGAAAAACAGGTTCAGGAGCGTGAAGCCGTTAGGCAGCAGGATGATGGGCCGCTGCAAGCGGCGACGGACGACTTCGTTCACTGGTCGCCCAGGCGCGCGATCACCGACGCCCCCGCACTGGTGGTTTCCCCGACCTTCACGATGGGTGTCGCCGACGGAGGCAGGAAAACGTCGACCCGTGAGCCGAACCGGATGATGCCCATGCGTTCGCCCTGCTCGACCACGTCACCCTCCCGGCTGTAGGTCACGATCCGCCGGGCGACCAGCCCCGCGATCTGCCTGACGAGCACCCGGATGGATCCGCTCTCGATGCCGACCGACATCTGCTCATTCTCGAGCGAGGACTTGACAGTGGCGGCGTTCAGGAACTTGCCTGGATTGTAGTGAACAAACCGAACCGTTCCCGAGACCGGATACCGGTTCACGTGCACGTTGAAGACGTTCATGAAGATCGAGATGCGCAGCGCCTTTCCGTGCAGGAACGCCGGCTCGTCGACTTCCGTGATCATCACGACGCGGCCGTCCGCCGGTGCGATCACCAGCCCGCCACCCCGTTCACCGGACCGTTCCGGATCGCGGAAGAAGTATGCGACCCAAAGCGCCAGGATCAGCAGCACGAACGCGACCAGCCACAGGGGCCAGGAGCGCCACATGACCGCGGCCGTGAGTGCAACGGCGGCGAGCAGGATAGCGATCCCGATGAAGATGAGTCCTTCGCGCGCAAAGCTCACGAGAGCGACCCCACGTCGAGTGGTGAGCCGGTGATCCGTTCGAACGCATCGAGATATCTCATGCTCGTCGCGGAAACGACTTCACGCGGCAGGCGAGGTGGCGGAGGATCGCCGTCCCAGCGACCTTCGCGGCGCTCTCCGTCCAGATAATCACGCAACGGCTGCTTGTCGAAGCTCGGCTGCGAGCGACCGGGTTCATAACGATCCATCGGCCAGAATCGCGAACTGTCGGGCGTCAGGACCTCGTCGACGAGTATGATGTCCCCGTTGTGGGATCCGAACTCGAACTTCGTGTCGGCGATGATGATGCCGCGTGGTTGCGTGCGCTGGTTCCCGAATTCATAGAGGCGGATCGAAATCTCCTCGAGTCGTGCGGCAACCTCCTCGCCGACGATGGTCGCCATGGTCGATCGTGTGATGTTTTCGTCGTGACCGGATTCTGCCTTCGTCGCAGGGCTGAAAATCGGCGACGGCAACCGGTCGCTTTCGATCAGTCCGTCCGGCAGCGGCTCGCCGGCCAGTGTACCCGACGCGCGGTACTCCTTCCACGCCGAGCCGGCGACGTACCCGCGCACGACACACTCGACCGGGAAGACATCGGTGCGGCGGCACAACATCGATCGTCCGGCCAGAAGCGCGCGAGTATCCGCGAGCGCAGGCACGAGGTCGACAATTTCGTCGGCGTCTGCGCTCAACATGTGGTGTTGCACGATGTCGCCCAACTCCCGCAGCCACCACGCCGAGATTTGTGTGAGCACGGCGCCCTTATAGGGAACCGTCTCGCGCATCACGACGTCAAACGCGGATACGCGATCGGTGGCCACGAGGAGCAAGCGGTCGTCGTCGACTTCATAGACATCCCGGACCTTGCCGCGTCGCCAGAGCGTGAGCGGAAGTTCCGTGTAGGCAACCGGTGTCATACGCGGATCGCCTCCGCTGCGCTCCCGGACTCCGGCGCGTTTACCAGCAACGGTGCCGCAACTTCGGCGAGGAATTCATCCACCTGTTCCGGCGCCCGACCGATGTACCGCTTCGGGTCGGCGACAGAACGGAGGTCGATCCCGCGCGGGAACTCGGCGTCCCGGTCGAGTCGATCGAGCAGGTCGTTCGTCTTGCCATTGTTTTTCATTGCGGCGGCGGCTTCGACACTGTGCCGGCGGATGATCTCGTGCACGGCCTGTCGATCGCCGCCGGCTTCGACCGCGCGGACGATGAGTTGTTCAGTTGCCATGAAGGGCAGTTCATCCATGATGCGGTGATGAATGCGCGCGCGATGGACCTCGAGTCCGCGCGCCACGTTTTCCATCAACAGCAGGATGGCGTCCGTGGCCAGGAACGCCTCGGGTATCACCAGCCGGCGGTTTGCGCTGTCGTCGAGCGTGCGCTCGAAATACTGCACTGCGTGCGTCTGGTTCGCATTAGGCTCGATCGACCCCACAAACCGTGCCAGCGAAGCGATCCGCTCGCTCCGCATCGGATTGCGCTTGTAGGCCATCGCCGACGAGCCGATCTGTCCAGACTCGAACGGCTCGCTGAGCTCCCCAAAGGACTGCAGCATCCGGACGTCGCTGCTGAACTTTGCGGCCGACGTGGCGATGCCGGAGACGACACCGAGCACCTGGGCGTCGATCTTGCGCGAATACGTCTGGCCCGTGACCGCGAGGGCCCGATCAAACCCCATCGCGTGGCAGACGTGCGCCTCGAGGGCCCGCACCTTCGCATGGTCGCCATGGAAGATCTCGAGGAACGAGGCCTGCGTCCCCGTCGTTCCTTTCACGCCGCGCAGCGGCAACGCTGCCTGACGAGCATCGAGGTCAGCCAGGTCGAGCGCCAGGTCCTGCATCCAGAGCGTGGCGCGCTTGCCGACCGTGGTCAATTGCGCCGGCTGGAGATGCGTATAGCCTAACGTCGGCTCTGCCCGCCATTCCCGGGCAAAGGCCGCGAGCGCCGACAGCACGCGGACCACCTTCTCGCGCAGGACACCCAGGCCCTCGCGCATGAGAATGAGGTCGGCATTGTCGGTCACGTAGGCACTGGTGGCTCCGAGATGGATATAGGGCCGTGCCGCCGGCGCCGCGTCGGCGAACGCGTAGACGTGCGCCATCACATCGTGCCGGAACTCCTTTTCGTAACGCGCGACCGCTTCGTAGTCGACGTCATCGAGGTGCGCGCGCATCTGCGACAACGCGTCGTCGGGGATCGCCACGCCCAGCTTCTTCTCCCCTTCCGCCAGCGCGACCCAGAGCCGCCGCCACAACCCGTACCGCCGGTCCGGCGACCAGAGCGCGAGCATCTGTTGCGATGCATAACGCTCAGCGAGGGGCGACGACCACGTATCGCGGGATTGAGTCATCGAATTGCGAAGTCGGTGATGTACCGTCGTCCGCGGCGCTCGATCAGCGCGCGCGACATATATCCGGCCGGCGCCTGACTGATCGCCCGCGAAACGTCGTTCGCGTCGCGAATCACCGTCCGATTGATCTGCAGGATGACGTCTCCTTCGTCGAGGCCGATCTGATCGCGGACCCGGTCGCTGACGGCCGTAACGTACGCGCCTTGCGGGGCGAGGATACCTCGCTCGGCGCGGAGCGTGGGGGTAAGCGTTGTCACTTCCAGCTCGCGCAGTACGGTGACCTTCGGCGCATTCACTTCGGGCCGGTCGGCGACGGTCACCGTGACGGTTATCTCCCGGCTCCCGCGCCGAACTACCAGCGGCACGCGATCGCCGACGCGGAACGAAAGGCGAGCGGCTTCCCAGTCAAAGGCATTTCTGATGTTTCGTGTGCCTGCGCGAACGATCTGGTCATCCTCGCGCAGGCCAGCACTGGCGGCCGGAGACCCGGGCACGACGGCGCGAAGCACGACGCCCGCATTGATCACGTCGCGCGGGCTCGCGGATCGCGATGGCGCCTGGAGCAATTCGCCGATCCATGGGCGACGGATCGCTCCGTGCTCGATGAGGTCTTCGACCACGCGTCGAGCGCGATTGATCGGGATGGCGAAGCCAAGTCCGACCGAGCCCTGCGACGGCGTGTAGATCGAACTGTTGACGCCGATCACCTCACCATTGCTGTTGACGAGCGGGCCGCCCGAATTCCCGGGATTGATCGAGGCGTCGGTCTGGATCATGTCGACGTACACGCCCGATCCTTCAGAGCTGCCTAACAAGTTCCGGCCCGTGGCCGAGATCACGCCGGCCGTGACGCTCGGTTCGGGGTTCGCCATCACAAAGCCGAACGGGTTGCCGATGGCGATCGCCCACTCACCAATCAGGAGGCCCTCGGAATCACCCAGCGGAGCGACGGGAAGGTCACGCGCATCGATCTTGAGGACCGCGAGATCGTTCGTCTCGTCCTCACCCAGGAGTTTGGCGCTGTGCGTAGTTCCGTCACGCATCATCACAGAGATATTCGTTGCGCCCTGGACGACGTGCGCGTTGGTGACGATGACGCCATTGTCGCGGATGATGAATCCCGAGCCGATCCCCGGGGAAATGCGTTGCTGCGTCGCACCGCCGCCGAAAAACATGCTGAACACGTCGGCCGGCACGCGTTGGACGGTTTCGGTCTGGACGGTCACGACCGCGGGCGCCACGCGCGCCGTTGCTTCGGTGATGGCGTTCCGGCGCGACGCGTCGACGTCCTGGATGAGCGGCGGCGTGGGACGCGGACCGGGAACGACCTGCGCGTTGGACTCAGGAGGAGAACCCTGGCAGGCAATCAGCGCAAGAAGAATCGCGAGCTTGGTCATGAGAGATACAACTCCGCCGGATACGCGACTTTCTCGAGGATGAGCCCGTGGGCGGGTGCCGGTGGCGACACGTCGTCGTTCGTCTCCGCCACGAGAAGTTCGCTCACGGCTGATGATGGACGTTTGCCGCTGGCCTGCTCCAGCATGGTGCCGACCAGGAAGCGGACCATGTGATGCAGAAATCGATTGGCTTCGACGACGAACGTGAGTCCGCCGGGCCGATCGATCCACTGCGCATGTGTGATGTTACAACGATGTGAGTCCGAGGGCGGGGCGGTACCGCGGACGGCGAAGCCGATGAAGCAGTGCTCGCCGGCAATGAGCTCGGCCGCCTGGTCGAGGACGGCGCGTTCGAACCTGTGCCGGTACGCCCATTCGGTCTTGCGCCGAAAGGGCGAAAACGCGTCATCATCTGTACCGACCTGGTAGGCATAGCGCCGGGACGTCGCGCTGAAACGAGCATGGAACTCGGGACGCATCTCATGCGCCGCCGCGACCCAGACATCGTCGGGAAGGAGTGCGTTGAGTGATCGGCGCAGCATATGCGCGGTCCACTTGTCCGGCACTCGTACACCGACCGCCTGCCCGCGCGCGTGCACGCCCGCGTCGGTACGGCCAGCTCCCTGAGCCACCACACGCTGCCCACAGAGTCCGGCGAGCACTCGCTCGACTTCGCCCTGGACGGTCCGCTGCTCGGGCTGAACCTGCCAGCCGGCGAATGCGGTCCCGTCATAGTGCAGCACGAGCTGCACAGTGCGCGCCGTCATCACGGCGAAACCTAGTCCAGCGCAATTGCGCTAGCAACGGGTGCCGTTCCTCCAAACGATTGACAGGACTTGACCTACACGACCAGTTTGACACGCTACACAAACCGGATGTGGGATGTGGGATGTGGGAGAAACCTAAACCGGATTAGCGCCGAATCTGCTCGGCAATCTCACTGCTGCCACAGACAATCCGTACCGATCTGTAGTCTCCCACATCCCACCTCCCACATCCGGTTTTAATGTCGAGAGTCCTCCCTTCGCTCGCCCACGCCCTCGCGGTCGCGCCCGACCTGCACACGGCGCTCATTGCGCTCGGCGAATCGTTGTTGGACGGCGACCGGACCGCAGTCATTGCGCTGCTTCGCTATGACGGCCGCAAGCAGATGTTGCGCGAGCGACTCACGCCGACCGGCGGACACGTCGAGTCGGCGTCGGTCGACACGACGTTCGATCATTTGCCGCCCAACGTGCGCACCCTGGTGGCGGGCGGCGGGCAGTTCGTCGACCTCGGCGAACGGTCGGTGGAGTACGCCAGGCTCCTGGGCCTCAATCCTTTTTCCGACGGTGGCCTGCTTTCGCTGCGCGGCCTGACGACCGACGGACACCTGGCGGCGGTGCTGGCGCTATACGAGCAGAAAAAGATGTTCGGCACGCGCACCAGCGAGCGCTTCGCGCCCGCCGCGGCGCTCTTCGATCTCGCCTACGCGCGATTCGCCGACCGGGAGGCGCGCGACGAAGCGGTCAACACTCTCGAAGCGGTAACACAGAAAGTTCATGCGGATTACCTGACGCAACTTTCCGAGCTGGAACGCGAGCTCACACAGGCGAAGGACAAGGCCTCGTCAGGCGGCCACGAAGCAACCGATCGCCTGCACGTCGAACAGGAACTCAGGACCGCCGAGGAAAACGCACGTCGCGCGACACACCAGAAGAATTCGCTCGAGCAGCAATTGATGTCCGCCGTTGGGCAGCTCGAGCAGTCGCACATCGAATTGCACCGCCGGCACGAAGCACTCCGCCAGAAGACGCGGACGTTGTACCTGCTCGAACGCGCGCTCGCGCTCGACAACGTCACCGTCGACGCCGGTCCACTCGTCGATGGACTGCTTTCGATGGTGGGCGACGACATGCAGGCGCAACGGTGTTCGTTGATGTTGCGGGCACCGGAACCCGACACGCTTTACCTGGCGGCCGCGCGCGGACTACTGCCGACGGTCAAGCTGGGACAGCGCACGAAGTATGGAAAAGGCGTGGCGGGGATCGTGGCGACGACGCGCGAGCCGCTGCTGGTGCAGGACGTCACCGATGGCGCCATGCATCCGCTGCTGCGCGACGAATACCTGACCACAGGCTCATTCATCAGCTTTCCGCTGGTCTACCAGGGCGAGCTGCTCGGCGTCGTCAACCTGACGAACCGCGCCAAACGCGGGGTGTTCATCGAGGAAGACGTGGAGCGGGTGAAGCTCCTCGGCCTGGTCATTTCACTGATCGTAACGCGCGCCCAACTCGTCAATCGGCTGCTGCAAGCAACCAATGTCGGCTGACGCCCTGCAGTCGGCGGTCCGCCGTCTCGCGTTTGGCGAGTCGCTCTCGGCCGACGAATCGTCGGCCGCTTTTGCGCTCATCATGTCGGGTGAAGCTACCGCGGCGCAGGTAGCCGCCCTGTTGATGGCGCTGCGGGTAAAGGGCGAAACGCCCGACGAAGTTGCCGGTGCGGCGCGCGCCCTGCGTGGTGCCATGGTGCCTATCGAGGCCGAGGATCGCGACAAGCTGGTCGATACATGCGGCACCGGCGGCGGTGCAGTCACGACGTTCAACATCTCTACAGCCGCGGCACTCCTCGCCGCGGGCGCAGGAGTGCGAATCGCGAAACACGGCAACCGGTCGTTCACGTCGAAAAGCGGAAGCGCCGACGTGCTCGAGGCGCTGGGCGTGCCGTTGGACGCCACCGCGGACGTCATGGAAGGCGTGCTGCGTCGCGCGGGCATCGTGTTCATGTTCGCCCCCACGTTGCATCCGGCGATGCGGCACGTGGGGCCAGTCCGTCGTGAGCTGGGGATTCCCACTGTCATGAATATCGTGGGTCCGCTGGCGAATCCGGCCAATGCCGGCCGTCAGGTGGTGGGTGTCGC
Organism: Gemmatimonadaceae bacterium; assembly: GCA_035646395.1. Lineage (GTDB taxonomy): Bacteria > Gemmatimonadota > Gemmatimonadetes > Gemmatimonadales > Gemmatimonadaceae > JABWBJ01. Next base: position 14,015 of record DASRPK010000138.1, read on the forward strand.
CGATCGCCGCCGCATGCCGCTGCTGGCCGGCGCGCTCGCATCGTTAGGTTCGACGCATGCCCTGGTCGTGTACGGTGAACCGGGAATGGACGAGGTGTCGCCGATGGGCCCAACTCACGTGGCGGAAGTCCGCGACGGTGCCGTGAAGGAGTGGGTGATCGACCCGCGGCAATTCGGGTTCCCGTCGACGGAGGCGGGTGACCTGGCCGGCGGCGATCCGGCAACCAATGCCCGGATCATCGAAGGAGTGCTCGAAGGGAAGGGGCCAGCCGGCGCTCGGTCAGCCGTGCTGCTCAATGCCGCCGCTGCGATCTACGTCAGTGGACTGGTCTCGAACCTCAGCGAAGCCGTCGCGAGGGCTACGGAAGCATTGGAGTCCGGAGCAGGTCGGCGTGCCCTGGACAGGCTCCGGGACGCGTACCACGTCTCTGAGGACCAATAGGCTGCGTGCTGATTACTGATTGCTACTGCACATGCATCGTGCTGGGGCTAGAGCACCGTGCGCCAGCACCAGCACGCAGGTTGCAGCAGCAGCAATCAGCAATAAGTACGTAGCGCTTTTCAGTACTTCCGGATCACGCCCACCACCACGCCCTGCACGAGAATTTCATTCTCGTGGACGTACATCGGCGTCATCGTCTCGTTTGCCGGCTGCAGCCGAATCCGCCCATCCCGTTCGCGATAGAACCGCTTCATCGTCGCGGCGTTGCCATTGAGCAGCGCGATCACCATCTCGCCGTTGTCGGCCGTACGGCGTTCGTTCACGATCACGAAATCACCGTCGCGAACCTGCTCGTCGATCATCGAGCTGCCTTTCACCTTGAGCACGAAGTGCTCGCCGCGACGACGGATCAGCTCTTCGGGGACCGCCATCGTTTCCGTGCCCTGGATCGCTTCGATCGGAACGCCCGCCGCGACCAGTCCGTGCAACGGCAACTCGACGGCGCGCTGAAATACCTCTGACGGGAGGATGTTGATCGCGCGGCTCTCGTTGTACGAGCGCTTGATGTACCCCTTCCGCTCCAGGTTCGTGAGATGCTCGTGGACCGTAGCCAGCGAGTTATAGTTGAACTGCCTGGCGATCTCGTCGAAGCTCGGCGCGTAACCGTTTTCCTCTGCGTACGACTGCAGGTACGTGAGGATTTCGCGTTGGCGTTTGGTAAGGGGCATCTGAACCTCTCAATCGCTCAAACCGAGCGGAACGTCTGTACCCGAATAACAGCCGAAGACCACGATAGCCGAATAAGTACCGAAGTGCAAGCACGGATTCAGTGGACTGCCCCGAGTGGCGTTCTCGGTCGACTCACCGAGCGCGCTCGCCTGCGCGCCGAAAAGATCGTTGACACGAAAGCGGGCCGCGCGGAGTTGAATGCGGCGCCTGCTCTTTCTGCAGCGCTCAAGTCGGCCACCGTCTCGGTCATCGCCGAAGTGAAGCGACGCTCCCCATCAAAGGGTGCCCTGAACGAGTCTATAGATGCGGGCCAGCGAGCTCGACTATACGCGGATGGAGGGGCTGTCGCCCTGTCGATCCTCACCGAGCCTTCCGAATTCGGCGGCTCCCTCGACGACCTCACGGTGGCGCGGGCCGCGACGTCTGTGCCCCTGCTGAGGAAGGACTTTCACGTTCATCCCGTGCAGCTCTTTGAAGCACGTGCTTACGGCGCGTCGGCTGCGCTCCTGATCATGCGCGCACTGGGCCCTGACGATACGCGGATCATGGCCGATGCCGCGCGCGAAGCAGGAATCGAAGCGGTATTCGAAGTGCGCGATGACGCTGAGCTGTCGTGGGCCCTCGATGCCGGGGCGAACATGATCGGGGTCAACCGCCGGAACCTCGAGACGCTGGAAATGGAAGACGGCGTCGTGGAGGCGCTGATTCCGGTCATTCCGCGAAACGTGTTTGCCATCGCCGAGAGTGGGGTCTCGAGCCGAAGCGACGTCGAACGCGCCGCCGTGTTAGGCGCGGACGCCGTTCTGGTGGGCTCCTCGCTGTCGCTCGCTGCTGACCCCCAGGACGCCGTGGCGCAGCTGGCTGGGGTCGCCCGGAGCGCCGGCGTCCGTGGTTGAAGTAAAATTCTGCGGCATGACCAGGGACGAAGACGTGCGCGAGGCGGCCAGGTTGGGCGCGGCATTTGTCGGGACCATCCTCACGGTGAGTCCACGCCGCATCACGGCCGAGCAGGCGCACGCGCTGTTCGAGGCGCTCGAGGGAACGCCGGTGAAATCGGTCTGCGTGTTCGGCGATGAACCGCTGGAAGACGTGATCGACATGGCCAAACGGGCCGGGTGTGATGTCGTCCAGTTGCACGGGCGGACGAACAGCGCCGCGGTCACCGATCGCCTGCGGCAGGAGCTGGACGTCGAGGTCTGGCACGTGGTGCGTGTCGGGCCGCAGGGGATCGCCCGGCAGGAACGGGACGGACTCGACGGCGCCGACGGCGTGCTGCTCGACACCCTGGCCGTGTCCGCGTTAGGCGGAACCGGAACGACCTTCGACTGGCAGGCGGTCCACGGCGACGTGCGTGACCTCCGGTTCGGTCGGAGGCTCATTGTCGCCGGCGGGCTCAATCCCGGGAATGTGCGCGAGGCGATCGAGCGTCTGGCGCCGGACGTCGTGGACGTCTCGTCAGGCGTTGAAGCCGGCCCGGGCGTCAAGAATCCTCACCTGATGTCTGCCTTCATGACCGCCGCTCGCCAATCGATGCAATGACCGCAACCCGCTTCGGTGTGTACGGCGGCCAGTACGTTCCCGAGACGCTCATGCCCGCGCTCGAGGAACTCGATGCGGCGTTTGCGGCGGCGCAGTTGGACCCCGCCTTCAGGCTCGAGCTCGAGACGATGCTCCGCGATTACGTCGGGCGTCCGTCGCCGCTCACGCCCGCGCCGCGATTCGGCGAGCGTCTGGGCACGAACGTCTGGCTCAAGCGTGAAGACCTGAATCACACGGGCGCCCACAAGATCAACAACACGGTCGGCCAGGTGCTCCTCGCCCGCCGCATGGGGAAACAGCGCATCATCGCCGAAACCGGTGCCGGCCAGCACGGCGTCGCTACGGCCACCGTCTGTGCTCGTTATGGCCTCGAGTGCGTGGTGTACATGGGCGAGGAAGACATGCGTCGTCAAGCGCTGAACGTCTTCCGCATGCGACTACTCGGCGCGACGGTCGTTCCGGTGACCTCGGGGACGCGGACCCTCAAGGATGCCACCACCGAGGCGATCCGGGACTGGGTCACAAATGTCCGCGGAACGCACTACATCATCGGCTCCGTGGTCGGACCATCGCCGTATCCTCGGATGGTGCGGGAATTCCAGGCCATTATCGGACGGGAAGCGCGCAGCCAGATGCTTGCCGCAGCGGGTACTCTCCCGAAGACCGTGGTGGCCTGTGTGGGCGGGGGCTCCAATGCCGCAGGGATCTTTGCCGGCTTTGTTGACGATCCCGCCGTTGAACTCGTCGGTGTAGAGGCGGCGGGACGGGGTCTCGATACCGGTCACCACTCGGCATCTTTGTCGCGTGGCACGCCGGGTGTGCTCCATGGTTCTCTCAGTTACCTGCTGCAGGACGAGCACGGCCAGGTACATCCGGCGCACAGCATTTCTGCGGGACTCGATTACCCTGGAGTTGGCCCTGAACACGCATGGTGGAAAGACAGCGGGCGCGCCGAGTACGTGTCCGTGACCGACGATGACGCGGTCGCGGGCGTGGCGCTCCTCAGTCGCCTCGAAGGAATTATTCCGGCGCTCGAAACGGCGCACGCGATCGCGTGGATGGATGGCGCGCGCTCGCGCTGGTCGCCTGACGAGCACGTGGTGGTGTGCGTGAGCGGCCGCGGAGACAAGGACGTGGCACAACTGATCGAATCCGGTATTTTGCCGTCGTGACATCGCACGCCACACCGGGCCAGCGTGACGCCATCCGGACCGAGCCGCCATTCCAGATCGCGCCGGTCGAGGAGATGTTGCGCCTCTTGTCGCGGGCGGTCCGCGCGCACCTGCTGTATCTCGAGAACAATCCGACGTACCTCAGGTCGCTCGAGGTCCTGAAGGCGTCCTTCGCGCCGATCTGGCTGCACACCAGCGAACTCGTATTCGCGATCACCGACACACAGCTCTCGTGGGAAGAGCACGCGGTGATGAGCGAGCCCGAAAAAAGCAGCGACGCCCTGCCGTGGGTTCTCTACAAGGACGGCCTTCGCGAATTGAAGCTGACGCGCGGGGTCGAGGACCAGGAAATCGTCGCGCTGGTCCAGGTGATCGCCAAGGTCCGCAGAGGGGGGAATGAGGACGACCTCCTGACGCTGCTGTGGGAATACGAGTTCTCGCACGTCCGTTACCGCTATGTCGACGTGAGCTTCGATACGGCGGTACCCATTGACCCCGAGCAGGAGATCAAGCCCCGGCTGATCGACCAGGCGTCAGTGCGTGAGCCGGCGCAGGAGCAGATCGCGCCAGCGGGCGTGGTGAGCATGGATGATTTTGATTCCACGCTCTACTTCCTCGACGAAAACGAGGTGCAGTACCTGCAGAAGGCGATCAGGGAGCATTACGCGACGGACCTTCGCCAGAACGTGGTCAACGTGCTCCTCGACGTTTTCGAGCAGCAGACTGATCCCGCGATCCGCGACGAGGTCGTGGCCATCCTGGAAGGGATGCTGGTGAACCTGCTTACCACCAGCCACCTCCGGGCAGTGGCGTCGCTGCTCCGCGAGACCAACATCGCCGCCGCCCGGGCCCGCGACATCACGCCGCAGCAGCGCGAATTGCTCCTCTCCCTGCCGAACCGGATGAGCGAACCGACGGCGGTCACGCAGCTCCTGCAGTCGCTCGACGAGCGCACCGACCTGCCGCCGCAGGCCGACCTCAACGAGCTGTTCGAGCAGCTGCGTGTCGGCGCGTTAGGCACGATATTCGGCTGGCTGAGCCGCGTCGTCACGCCCAGCGTGCGCGCGCTGCTCGAGGCGGCCGCCGATCGGCTGGCGGCCGCCAACACGTCGGAGCTGGTCCGCTTGTTAGGCTCCGCCGAACGCGAGGTCGCCCTCGAAGCCTGCCGCCGCGCCGGGTCGCTGAAGACCGCCGCCGCCGTCCCCGCGCTGGCGCGGCTGCTGCAGCAGGCCGAAGCGTCCCTCCGGCTGGCCGCGGTCAACGCCCTGGCCGAAATCGGCACGCCGGGCGCGATGCAGCACCTCGATCGCGGCGTGGACGACGAGGATCGCGACGTCCGGATCGCGTCGGTCCGCGCGCTCGGCGTGCACAACCACCGGGCGTCGGTGCAGAAGATCGAGACGGCGCTGATCGGCAAGCGGATCCAGGACGGCGACCTGACCGAGAAGATGGCGTTCTTCGAGGCCTTCGGCGCGTTATGCGGCCCGCCCGGCATCCCGATGCTCGACGGCATGCTCAACAAGAAGGGTCTCTTCGGCAAGCGGGGGGATGCCGAGGTGCGCGCCTGCGCCGCGATGGCGCTGGGACGGATCGGGACCGATGACGCCTTTGCCGCGCTGCGACGCGCGTCGAGCGACAAGGACATCCTCGTGCGCAATGCCGTGAGCAAGGCGTTGCGGGGCATCGGATGACCGATTCGCGCCGGATGCCGACTCCGGTGTCGTCGCAGAGCGTTACCGGCGACAGCGCCGGCGACGCCGCGTCCGAATCGTTCATCCGGCGTGCCGGCCGAACGCTGATCGTCTCGATCTACGGCGCGATGCGCGTGATCCGGCTGTATCCACCGGAGAACGAGGCCGTGCGCAACGCCTTGAACGACCTCGTCACCGCCGGCAAGACGCTGCTCGACCAGGACAAGGAGCTCGAGCTGCGCACCTCGGGAGAGTTCATTTTTGTGAACTCCACCCGCCTACGCCTCGACCTCGACAACTACGCCAGCTTCAGCCACCTGCTGACCGTGCTGCGGAAGTGCGGCGTGGGGACCGTGGCGGTGTCGCCGTCGGCGACGGCCCGCGACTGGCTGGTCCTCCTCTCGCAGCTCATGTCGATGAGCGCCTCGGGCGAGGACGTGATCGTGCATGACGTCGAGGAGAAGCTGCAGGCGGCTGGCGTGCTGGCGTTCGCGTTAGGCCCGCCACCGGTCACCGATGACGACTCCGACTTCATGCGCCGCGCAAAAGAGGCGGCGAAGCGCACATATTCCCATTCGGTCGCCGTCACCCGCGACGTAATGGGGTCGGTCCGCATGGGCCAGGCCCCGAACATCAAGAAGATCAAGCGCGTCGTGCAGACCATCGTCGACCAGATCCTCAACGAGGAGACGTCGCTGGTCGGGCTGACGACGATCCGGGACTACGACGAATACACGTTCACGCACTCGGTCAACGTCTGCATCTTCTCGGTGGCGTTAGGCCGCCGGCTCGGCCTCAGCAAGCTCCAGCTGTTCGATCTCGGCCTGGCCGCGCTGTTCCACGACATCGGCAAGTCGCGCGTCCCGCTGGGCGTGCTGAACAAGTCGGAAAACCTGACCGACGAAGACTGGCGCTGGCTTGCCGCGCACCCCTGGCTGGGTGTGCTGGCGCTGTTCCAGATCCGTGGACTGGCGGACCTGCCGTACCGTGCGATGGTGGTCTGCTACGAGCACCACATGAAGCAGGACCTCACGGGATACCCGCGCGCCGTTCGCCCGCGCGAGCAGAGCATCTTCAGCCGGATCGTGTCGGTTGCCGACGGCTTCGACGCCGCGACCTCGCGCCGCGCCTACCAGACCACGCCGATGTCGCCGGCCGCCGTGCTGGCCGGCATGCGTGACAACCCGCGCCGCGGCTTCGACCAGACCATCGTGAAGGGCTTCATCAACCTGGTCGGCGTCTATCCGGTGGGCACACTCGTGGTTCTGGATACCTTCGAATTGGCCATCGTCCATTCCGTGAATCCCAACGCGCAGGCCATCTCGCGTCCCATCGTGCGCATCGTGAGCGACGATCGCGGTAACATCCTGTACCCCGGCGAGCTGGCCGACCTCACCGAGCAGACCTCGTCAGGCGTCTTCCGACGCACGATCATCAAGACCGACCATCCGGATCGATATGGTATCAACGTCGGCGACTACTTCCTCTGACGCGCTGCGGGAGCGCTTCGCCGCGCTGGCGCGCCAGGGACGGAAGGCGCTCGTACCGTATATCACCGCGGGGCACCCGTCACCGGAACGCTCGGTGGAGCTGCTGCGCGCCCTCGAAGCGGCGGGCGCCGACGCCATCGAGATCGGCGTCCCGTTCTCCGACCCGCTGGCCGACGGGCCGGTGATCCAGGCCAGCTCGCAGCGGGCACTCGAGCAGGGGATGACGCTCGACCGCACGCTCGACCTGGCGCGCGAGGCGGCGCTCTCGATTCCGCTCGTGTTGTTCAGCTACCTGAATCCGGTGGTCGCGGCCGGCCCGGACGTGCTGGGCAGGGCGGCGGCGGCTGGATTTCACGGCATCCTGATCACCGATCTCCCCGTCGGCGTCGACGCAAAACGCGAGGAATGGTTAGGCACCGGGCCATTGGCGTTCGTCCGGCTGGTGGCGCCGACGACACCCGACGACCGGATGCGGGAAATCGGGTCGCACGGGAGCGGCTTCGTCTACCTGATCAGCCGATTGGGCGTCACCGGCGCGCGGGATGACGTGCCTGACGAGTTGCCCGGCACCATCTCGCGCCTCCGGCGGGCCACGACGCTTCCGATCTGCGTGGGATTCGGGATCTCGAACGCCGGCCAGGCAAAGCGGATCGGCGCGCTGGCCGACGGCATCGTCGTCGGCAGTGCCATCGTGAAGGCGGCGGGCGAGAGCATCGACGCGGCCGCGACATTCGCGGCAGGACTTCGCGCGGCACTGGACGAGGGATGAGCATCCGGGTGCCGGCGGGCCTGTGGGCGCGAGTGCTCGCGATCCTCGGCACTCTCGTCCTCATTACCGGCGCCGCGGGTGATCCTCGCTGGGTCGATCATCCCTGGGCGGTCGGGCTCATGACCGTCGCGACCGCGCTGTTCAGGATGCGATCGGTGTCGATCACCAAGTTCGCTTCGTTGAACGTCGTGCAGGTCGTGGCCATGACCGGCGCGCTCGCCGCCGGCGCCACCGCCACGGCCCTCGCGCTGTATACCGGCGTGCTGGTCGCCGACATCTTTCATCATCGCAAGCCGTTCACGGCCGCCTGGATCAACGCGTCCCGCGAAATGACCACGCTGTATGCGGCATACGGCGTGTATGCGATTGTCGCGCTGCAGATCCCGGGCGCCTCCTCGGGGACGTTGTCGACCGAGTCGATTCCCGCGATTGCGATCTTCTTCATCGCGCACTTCCTGCTCAATCGCGCCGCATTGTATGCGACGCTCATCACCCGCAAAAAGCTGCTGCCTGACGAGCAGGCGCTGATCCTGCGTTACGAAGTCATCGTCTTCATCGCGTCCATGGTCGCGTCGGTGGCCATCCTGGCCGCGCTGGCGTACGTCGGCAGGACGGGCTGGGTCGTACTGGCTGTGCTGCTCCTGTTCGGATCGATGCTGCTCCGTCGCATCCTCGAGGAAGCGGTGGAAGCCGAGGAACTCAACCGCATTCACGCGATGGATGCGGTCGTCTCGGCCGATGGAAGCCTGGAGGATTCCTTCCGGCGGATTTCGATGCTGGCAAACCGGCTGGTGAACTGGCGCGACTTCCGGATTCTTCGCGTCGACGGCGTTGACGGCGATCCGCTGGTCGTGTTCAGCGCGAACGAGGGCATGCTGGCCGCTCCCCGCCCGCCGGTGAGGGGAATGAGTCGCCTGCGCCGCACTGTGGCGGATCGCCGGCAGACGATTGTCGTCAACGACACAACCCGCGATGACCGGATATCCGAAACGCGGCCGGAGGCCCGCAGCGTGGTGGTTGCTCCACTTCGCTTTGGGGACAATCTCCTTGGCCTGCTGGAGATCGAACACCACAAGCGAGCAGCGTATGGCGAGAAGCAGCTCGTGGTCATCGAGCGGTTCGCCTCGCAATTGTCGACCACGATCCAGATCCAGGAGCTGCGCAAGCCACTGGCTGAAGCGTTAGGCCGGCTGGAATTGCAGCTCGACCGGTTGGGCGACTCGGCTCGGCTGCTGCGCAGCGGGGCCGAAACCGTGGTGGGTCTTGTGTCGGACATCAATCGCGGGATCGCCGAAGAGGCGGAAGAAGCGACGGCGAGTCGTGCTGCCGCGGACGAGTTGTACCGATCATCGTCGGCCATTGCGCGCGACGCCGGCGAGGCAGCAGCCGCGAGCGACCGGTCGGCCGTACTCGCCGCGGAACATCAGTCGACCGTTGGCAACGCGGTGGAGCGACTCGTGACGGCGAAGGGCATCGTTGCCGATTCGTCGGCGCTCGTGGGCGACCTGCACAAGGGTGCGAAACGGATGACCGAGTTCATCCGGGTGATCCGCGACCTGGCAGACCAGACGCACTTGCTGGCGCTGAACGCCGGCATCGAGGCGGCGCGGGCCGGCGAAGAGGGGAAGGGCTTCGCGGTCGTCGCCGAAGAAATCCGGCGGCTGGCGTCGCAAAGCGGGCGAGTGTCCGAGGACGCCAGCGCAATCCTGAGTGGCTTTGCGGAGCAGATGGATCGCGCGACGCGACAGATGGATCGCGGCCAGGAGATGGTCGCGGACGTCGAAGCTCTCTCGGCATCGGCGATGAGGGCGTTGGCGTCGATCCTGCAGGCCAGCGACGCGGCCGCGGCCTGGTCGCGGCGGATCGCGCTGGTGTCGACCGAGCAGGAGAAGTTGGTGGGGGTCACGCGCGACAGGGCGGAACGCATCGACGAGATTTCCAGTCGCAATCGCACGGGCTCCGATCTGGTTTCGAAATCAGCGACTGAACAGGCGGGGGCGTTGCAGGAGCTGGAATCGGCGACACGGGAACTGCGGGAGCTTGCGACACACTTGGCCGATTTGACGCGACGGTTGACACGAATTGAGACGACATGATTGGTAAGTGGACGTGGGAGGTGGGACGTGGGAGGAACCTGATTTTGAAACGATGAGCACTGGAACTCGGCCTACCACCGTCCAGCTTCCGTCCTGGGCTCGCGTAAGCGAGCGGCGGCTCGCGCACATCGAGCGCGTCACGGCGTTGCTGGATCGCTGGGCGGTGGAGCTCCGGCTATCGCCTGACGAGGCGCGGGACTGGCATGATGTCGGCCGGTGGCATGACGCGTTGCGTGATGCTGAGGAGGCTGAGCTTCGCCAGTGGGCCGGCGACGTGTCGCTCCCGCTGACCGTCCTCCACGGGCCGGCGGCCGCGCGACGGCTCGAATCGGAAGGTGAGACCCGCCGCGAGGTGCTCGAGGCGATCCGCTGGCATACGTTAGGCAATCCGGACTGGGGTCGCACCGGGCGGGCCCTCTACATGGCCGACTTCCTCGAACCCGGGCGTCCCTTCTCCAGGGCCGAGCGTGAATTCCTGGCCCGGACGCTGCCGAGCGATTTCGACGGGGTGTTCCGCCAGGTGTTGCATCTCCGGCTCGAGTGGACTCTCAGGGAAGGGAAGCCGGTCTTTCCCGAAACCGCGGCGCTATGGAACCAGCTGCTCTGAAGCGGATCGCCATCGTGGCGGTGGCGGCCGTGGCGCTGGTCGTGGCGGCCGTATTGTGGCGCGACCGCGGGCTGGATCCGCCGGGCACCATCAGCGTGCTGGTGCCTGACGATGTCCGGATCAAGGTCGAGGTATTGAACGCCTCGGGACAGCGCGGGCTCGCGCGTCGCGCAACGTTTGCGCTCCGCGACGCCGGCTTCGACGTGGTGCGCTTCGGCAACGATCCCGAGGGCCGGCAACTCGACAGCACACTGGTCCTGACCCGGTCCGGCCATGACGACTGGGCCCGCCTGGTCTCTCGAGCGTTAGGCGGCGCGCGTGTCGAAGACCGGCCCGATACGACCCGGTACCTGGACGTCACCGTGCTGTTAGGCGCCGACTGGCGCCCGCCGGCGAAGCCGTTCCACCCGTAGCTGTCCGCAAGCGGCGGCGATGTCCAGGCCGCGGCTCTTGCGGACGGCAACCTCTACTCCGGCGTTCTTCAGCTCACGGGTAAAGGTGCGCATGGCCGCTGGCGTCGACGGGACGAAGTTGCCCGTCCCGCCGGGGTGCAGGGGAATGAGATTCACGAACGCCCCGCACTCGCGCGCCAGCCGGCCGAGTGCAATGGCATGTTCCAGCGCGTCGTTCACGCCGCCCAGCATCACGTACTCGAAGGTGACGCGCCGATCGAATTTCTTCGCCGCCGCGATCACTTGAGTCAGCGGATACTTGACGTTGATCGGCATGAGCGATCGGCGCAGGTCATCCGAGGGCGCATGAATCGAGATCGCGAGCCGGAACTGCTCCGGGCGCTCGGACAACGCGACGATCCCGGGAAGCACACCGACCGTCGAAACCGTGATATGGCGAGCGCCGATGCCGAAGCCGTCAGGGCTGTTCAGGATTGTCAGCGTCGGATCGACAGCCTTCCAGTTCATGAACGGCTCGCCCATCCCCATGAACACGATGTTCGTCGGCTTGATGGGCGGATCGAGCAGCGCCAGTTCGCGTACCTGCCCCGCGATCTCGAAGGTTTCCAGGTTGCGCGCGAATCCCATCACGCCCGTGGCGCAGAAGGCGCACTGCAATGCGCACCCTGCCTGCGACGAAATGCATAACGTGAGGCGGTTGCCGTCGGGGATGGCGACCGTCTCGATCGCCTGACCATCGGCGAGTCGAAACAGGAACTTCCGCGTGCCATCCGAGGACAGCTGGTCGACATCGATGGAGAGTCGCGGAATCGAAAAGCGCACCGAAAGCTGTTCGCGCAATGCGCGGGGCAGGTCGCTCATCGCCTCGAACGACTCCACGGGCTTCACCCACACGTGCCGGAGGATCTGCCGCCCACGATAGGCAGGCTGGCCGGTTTCGGTGAGGAACGCGCTGAGTTCAACCAACGCCTGCGATGGCGTGAGATTGAGGAGATTCGTGACGGTAGCCTCTCCGGAAGCGGTCACGGCACCCCGTGACGACGGATCCGGGTTACCTTCACGTGACCTCTCGGGGCTATTGCTGAACCTGTTGATAGCCATAGACTTAACTTAGTGGACTTCACGCCCAACGTCAAACCGCCTAACTACCAGTCGGGCATCGCAATCCGTAGATTACGACCTCCCCATGGCAATCCCCGTACACCCGTCGGCCCCTCCCAGCACCGCACTGAATGGTGCTGCTGTTTCGTGAAGGCTGTTTTGTGAAGGATGGATCTCGAGGGTCCCACCGCCTTCCACGCGCGCGCGACGATGCATGGCCCAGCGCGTTGCACGCTGATTCGCGCCGGCGCGATGACGCCTGGCTGACTACGAACAGCGATCGTTTTTCGTCGCGGTGAACACTACCGATACCGCGCCGTCGCCTGTGCCTGGCGACATTGACCACTATCCCCTCCGGAGGAATCGCGTGAGCGAGGCCAGTCCATTGTCCACAGGTATGCGAACGCACACATGCGGCGCCCTGCGGCTTGAACACGTGAACCAATCCGTTCGACTTGGTGGATGGGTTCATCGCAGCCGGAACCTCGGCGGCCTCGTTTTTGTCGACCTTCGAGATCGCACCGGGATGGTGCAGATCTCGTTCGATCCGCGCACCGCCGGTGCGGAAGCCATGGCGGTCGCCGAGCGGCTCGCGGTGGAGTCGGTGCTCCTCATCGAGGGAACCGTCGTCGCCCGCCCGCCCGAGGGGCAGAATTCGGAGCTTGCCACCGGCGACATTGAAGTCCGCGCCACGATGGCTCGTGTGGTCGGACCTGCCGTCACTCCGGCAATTCCCGTGGCGCGTGGCAAGGGTGAGAAGCTGGCCGCCGAAGAACTGCGCCTGAAGCATCGCGTACTGGATCTCCGTCGCGTAGAGCTGCAGGACAACCTGGTGCTCCGACATCGCCTGATGCAGCGCGCCCGCAGCACGATGTCGAACATGGGATTCCTCGAGATCGAAACTCCGATTCTCACCAAGCCCACACCCGAAGGCGCCCGTGATTATCTCGTGCCCAGTCGCGTGCATCCTGGCGAGTTCTACGCACTCCCCCAGTCGCCGCAGATCTACAAGCAGTTGCTGATGATGTCCGGCATGGACCGGTACTTTCAGATCGCACGCTGCTTCCGCGATGAAGACCTCCGTGCCGACCGGCAGCCCGAGTTCTCTCAGCTGGACATCGAAGCGAGCTTCGTGACCCAGGACGACGTATTGCACTTCATCGAGCAGGTGCTGGTCGCCATCTGGGACGAGGGCGGTGTGAAGGTGAACGCGCCGTTCCGTCGCATGGCGTGGCGCGAGGCGATGGAGAAATACGGGATCGACAAGCCCGACCTTCGTTACGCACTCGAAATCACCGACCTGACGAAACACGTCGGGGACGACGCTGCACCGTTTGTGAAAGAGGCGCTGGCGGGTGGCGGTCGCGTGCGAGGCCTGGTTGTCGAAGGCGCCGCCGATGCGTCGCGCAAGGAAATCGACGGGTTCACCGCTGTCGCAAAAGAAGCGGGAGTTGGCGGACTGATCTGGGCGAAGCGGACGGGAGAGGTCTGGGAAGGGCAGGGCGTCAAGGCCATTGGGGCCTCGGCGCTGGATAAACTGGGTGCCCCGTTAGGCACGCTTGTGCTTGCCGTGGCGGGCAAGGATCGCGCGACATCAGCCGCCCTGCACGGCGTGCGCATGGCGCTTTCCAAACGCACCGGATCACGCATGGTCGAAGACCATGCGTTCCTATGGATAGTGGACTTTCCGCTCTTCGAGGCAGATGAAGCCACGGGCGCACGCGTATTCGCCCACCACCCGTTCACCTCGCCTCACCCGGAAGACACCCAGTACCTGGAGACGGAGCCGGACCGATGCCGCGCGCTTCATTACGACGCGGTGTATAACGGGAACGAACTGGGCAGCGGCTCGATCCGCATTACCGATCCGCTCGTGCAACAGACGGTCTTCCGCCTGCTTGGAATTCCTGCCGATGAACAGCAGCGGCGATTCGGATTTCTGCTGGATGCTCTCGCGTCGGGCGCACCACCGCACGGGGGATTTGCGCTTGGCTTCGACCGCATGACCATGTTGCTCGCCGGCGCGCCATCGTTGCGCGACGTCATTGCCTTCCCCAAAACCACCGCGGCCCGGGCGCTCTTCGAGGGGGCACCGGTTCCGATCCAGCCTGCGGACCTGAAGGATCTTCACCTCGCCGTACAGAGCTGATGCCTGACGACACCATTACGCAGCGAATCAGCGTCGAAGGCGCCGATCCACTCACGCTGTCCGGCGTGAACGACGCAAACCTGACCGAGTTGGCGAAGCAGACCGGTGCCCGCGTTGCCTTACGAGGCGATGTCCTCACCGTCTCCGGGAGTTCCGACTCCGTCGATCGCGCGTCGGCGATCGCGCAACGCATGATCGACGCCGCCCGCCAGCGGATGCCGCTCGAAGCCGACGACGTGCTCCGCATGACGCTCGAAGTCAATCGCGACGGCTCCGAGAGCGCGGAACGCATCGTGCTTCCCGGTGTCAGGCGCGTCATCCAGCCCAAGACGCCCGGCCAGTCGGAGTACCTCAAGCTCATCGTCGAGAACGACATCGTAGTCGGCATCGGGCCGGCCGGTACGGGGAAGACCTACCTGGCCGTCGCCGCGGCCGTGGATGCGCTCATGCGCAAGCGCGTCAAACGGATCATCCTCGCCCGGCCGGCGGTCGAAGCAGGCGAGAGCCTCGGCTTCCTCCCGGGAGACATGCAGGCGAAGGTCGATCCATACCTGCGCCCCCTCTATGACGCGCTCGAAGACATGATGCCCGCTGAGCGGATGCAGCGCGCACTGGAGATGCGCGTGATCGAGATCGCGCCGCTGGCCTACATGCGTGGCCGTACGTTGAGCGACGCCTTCGTCATCCTCGACGAAGCACAGAACGCCACGAGTGCGCAGATGAAGATGTTCCTGACGCGTCTTGGCGTGAATTCGCGAACCGTCATCACCGGCGACAAGACCCAGGTCGACCTGCCGTCTCGTGAGGAATCGGGACTGATTCAGATCGAGCGGATCCTGACCGGCATCGAGGGAATTGCGTTCCACTACCTGACGGATGTGGACGTCGTCAGGCACCGGCTGGTGCGCGAGATCATCAAGGCCTATGCGGCGGACAGTGACGGTTGAACGCGGCATCGTCGTGGACGCGGGTCGCCGGCGCCTGTCGCTCGCGACCACGTCGGTGCGCGCGCTGGCGGACTTCGTGCTCCAGCGCGAGCGCGTGAAGTCCGCCATGCTTTCGATCGCGTTCGTCTCGAGGAGAACGATGGCCGACCTCAATCGGCGCCACCTCGGCCATCGCGGCGGCACCGACGTCATCACGTTTGCGTTAGGCAGGAGGACGCCAACGGCGCCGCTCGTCGGCGACATCTACGTCGCACCGGATGTCGTGGCGGAGCAGGCGCGGCGGTTCCGGGTCCCGGTACGCGAGGAACTCGCTCGCGTGGTGGTGCACGGCGTGTTGCATGCCGTCGGGCACGAACATCCCGAAGGTGACGGCCGCGAGCACTCGCCGATGTGGAAACGCCAGGAACGCTGGCTGGCGGCTGCGAGAGCGGAGGGGGTATGGTGACCGTCATTGCCCTCCTGTTTATCGCCGCCGGTACGTTGCTGGCCACGTTATGCGCCACGGCCGATGGTGCGCTCCTGTCCCTGGATCCCGATGACCGCCTGCCGCCCGCGATCGCCGAGTTGCGCGGCCGGCGCGAACGGATCCATCGGGCGCTCGGCTTCGCGCGCGTGCTCGGTCAACTCGGCGCCGGTATTGGCGTCGCGTTCATCCTGTACCGGTTTCCGGCGTCAGCCTGGCTGACCGCGGCCGTTGTCGTCGTCACGGCCTTCCTCCTGGTCGGCATCTCGGAGAGTATCGCGCGAAGCGTTGGTGACGCGCGTGCCATCGACATCGCCGGCCGCTTGTCGCGCCTCGTGGTGTTCATCGAAGGGGTGTTGTCGCCTGTCGTGCTGCTCGGCGAAGGGATCGACCGGGGCCTGAACTCGTTGATGCCGCCGCCAGGACGGGAAGAAGAGCGTGAGGCAATCACCGAGCAGTTCCGGGCGGTTGTTTCGGCCGAAGCCGAAGTGCCGCCTGACGAGCAGGTCCTGCTGAACGGCGTATTCCGTCTCGCGCAGACCGAAGTCCACGAAATCATGGTGCCGCGCATCGACGTGGTGGCGATCGACAATTCGTCGTCGTGGCGCGAGGTGGTCGACCTGGTCCGGTCATCCGAGCACTCCCGGCTTCCCGTGTACGCCGAAACGATCGATAACGTCGTCGGCGTGCTCTATGCGAAGGACCTGCTCCCCTCCGTGCTGGCGGGGAAGGAACCGCAGGGCGGGTGGACGACGCTCGTCAGGCAGCCGGTGATCATTCCCCGGTCGAAGCCCGCCGACCGGCAGCTGCGTGATTTCCAGTCGTCGCGTAGCCACATCGCGGTTGTCGTCGACGAATACGGCGGTACCGCCGGCATCATCACGATCGAGGACGTGCTCGAGGAGATCGTGGGTGATATTCGCGACGAGTACGACGTTGAAGAGTCTCCGGTGGAGCACGTCGGAGAGGGGCGCATACGAACCTCGGCGCGACTTACGCTGGCCGAACTCTCGGAACTGTTGCACACCGACTTCGAACGTGAGGGCATCTCGACTATTGGTGGGTTGGTGTATGAGCAATTCGGGCGCGCGCCGAAACAGGGCGAGTCGTTCCAGCTCTGCGGCTATCGCGTCACCGTGGATCGGGTGGAACGCCGGCGGGTGCAGCGTGTGAGCTTCGAACGCGCGGATTCGCGCTCCGGGCACGCGGCATGACGACCACCACGCTGCTGATGATCACCGTCGGCATCGTCGCCTGGCTCACTGCGGCGGCAACGGCGGTGCGTTCGGTCAGCCGGATCTGGCTGAGGCACTGGGTCGAGCAACAGCTCAGTGGTTCGGGCGCGGCCGCATTGTACCTGGAGAAGCCGCACGGCCTGTTGCTTGCTGCCAGCACCGGCGTCGCGCTGACGGTGTTTGTCTCGGGTGTGATCCTCGCCAATTCGGCGCAGGGTTCGATCTGGATGCTGCTGCTGGAGAGCCTGATTTTTGCGCTGGTGTTGCTCGTGGCGGGTCAGCTGGCGCCGAGGGCGATCGCCAAACGGTGGGCCCCGCAACTGATTCCGGTGCTGTTACCGCCGTTGCAGGCGCTGGAGATGATACTGAGTCCGGCCCTGCGATTCGTCAGGCGACTTGCCGGCGAGCGACAGGGAGCGGCGATGGAGCCGCCGCCGACCGACGAAGAGACGCTCGAAGAATTGTTGCGCGAAGGGGAGCTCGAAGGCGTCGGTGAAGCCGGCGAGATCGCCATCATCAGCGGCGTGGTGCAATTCGGCGAAAAGCGCGTGACCGACGTGATGGTCCCGCGTTCCGAGATCTTTGCGCTGCCGCAGAACATGCCGGCTGGGGAGATGGCCACGCGGGTGTCGCAGTCGAAGTACAGCCGAGTTCCGATCTATCGCGATTCCATCGACAACATCATCGGCATGGTCCATGTCTTCGACATGCTGAAGAACTCGGGGACGGAGGTTCCGTCGCTGCGACCGGTCTCCCTCACGCGGCCCGTTACCTCGTGCAAGGAACTGCTCTCGAGCATGCTCCGCGAGCGGCGGCAGATGGCCATCGTCCGCGATGACGCCGGTGGGACGGTGGGCCTGTTGACGCTCGAGGATCTGCTGGAGGAGCTGGTCGGCGATATCCGTGATGAACACGATGAGCCGGCAGCGATGACTCCGGTCGCTGCTCCCCCGTCTCGAGCGACATGACGACAGCTCCGCCGGCACTCGCTGATCGCTCGTCGCTGCTCGCTGCGTTTGACGCCGGCAAGACCGCCGCCCTGGCGCGCGCCGTCTCGATGGTCGAGAACCAGCGCGACGGGTTCGAACAGCTGCTTTCTGCGCTGCACTCGAGAGTGGGGCGCGCGCGCCGGATCGGCGTGACCGGGCCACCAGGTGCGGGGAAGAGCACGCTTACCACGCAGCTCATCAGCACGTACCGCGCCGCGGGGCTGAAGGTGGGTGTGATCGCCGTCGATCCAACGTCGCCATTCACCGGCGGAGCGTTGTTAGGCGACCGGGTGCGGATGGAATCGGTGGCACTCGATCCAGGTGTGTACATCCGGTCCCTTGCCACCCGCGGCTCACTCGGCGGCATTTCGTCCGCAACCAGGTCCGTCGCCGATGTGCTGGACGCGTTCGGATTCGATCGCATTCTCATGGAGACGGTGGGCGTGGGACAGAGCGAGCTGGAAATCGCCCGCGCCGCCGACACGACCGTCGTCGTCCTGGTCCCGGAAAGCGGCGATTCGATCCAGGCGCTGAAGGCCGGCCTGATGGAGATCGCCGATATCTTCGTGGTGAACAAGGCGGATCGACCCGGTGCGGAGCGCGTGCGCAACGACATCGAGCTGATGCTCGGCATGCGACACGGGCACGCGATGGACGCGGCTGGACATCATGGGGTTGACCTCAAGGCGGTCGCGAATCCCGGCAAGGCCGCTCGTCAGGCGGCCCGGGAGGAACAGTCCGAACGCTGGACGCCGCCCGTGGTGCTCACGACGGCCCACAAAGGCGAGGGGATCGCTGATCTGGCAGGCTTCCTGGATCGCCACCACCACTATCTTGAAGACGGTGGCGAGCTCCGCGAACGGCGGCGCCGCCGGCTGCGGGAACAGGTGATGGACGTGGCTGATTACCGGCTCCGTCGTCGCCTGTGGAGTGACGAGCAGGTGAAGGCATTTGTGGATTCGGTTATCCCGCGCATCGAGCGCGGTGAAGTGTCGCCGTACGGGATCGCTGACGAGCTCCTGATCAAGGGCGCGCCAGCCATAGCGCGGACATCGTCATGACATTGACCCCCGAAATCAGCGAACAGGAACGCGAGCGGCAGGAAGAAGTTGAGCGACTGCGGGCAGAGGTGGCCCGCTGGCGCGCTCGTTATGCAGCTGCCGAAAAGCGTGACCTGGCCTTTGTGAACTCCGAAGGCGAAGTGGAGCCGGTGTACACGCCGCTCGACGTCGAGCACCTCGACGCGACTGCGCTCCCGATGCCGGGCGAATACCCGTACACGCGCGGCATTCACCCCACGGGGTATCGCGGCCGGCTGTGGACGATGCGCCAGTTTGCCGGCTTCGGGAGTGCGAAGGATACGAACCGGCGCTTCAAGTTCCTGCTCGATCACGGCCAGACCGGACTGTCGACGGCCTTCGATTTTCCGACGTTGATGGGCTACGACTCCGATCATCCACGGTCGGAAGGGGAAGTCGGCAAGACGGGCGTTGCCATCTCGAGTCTCGACGACATGGAGACGCTGTTCGGGGGCATCCCGCTCGACAAGGTCTCGACGTCGATGACCATCAACGGTCCGGCCGTCATCCTCTTCTGTTTCTATGTTGCTGCCGCCGAACGCCAGGGCGTGTCGTCGAAACTGCTGCGTGGCACCGTGCAGAACGACATCCTGAAGGAGTACATGGCGCAGCACGCGTGGTGTTATCCGATTGAGCCCGCGCTGCGACTGATCGTCGACCTGTTCGAATGGGGCGCCGAGCACGCGCCGCAGTGGAATACGATCTCGATTTCCGGTTACCACATCCGGGAGGCGGGGGCGACCGCGGCCCAGGAGCTCGCGTTTACGCTCGCGAACGGCTTCACCTATGTGGAGCGCGGCATCGCCCGCGGGCTCGACGTCGATCGGTTTGCGCCGCGGCTTTCGTTCTTCTTCGACATTCATAACGACTTTTTCGAGGAAATCGCGAAGCTCCGCGCGGCGCGCAGGATCTGGGCGCGGCACATGCGCGAGCGTTATGGGGCGAAAGATGCCCGGTCATGGACGTTGCGATTCCATTCGCAGACCGCCGGCGTCACCCTGACTGCGCAGCAGCCGATGAACAACATCGTGCGCGTGGCCTACCAGGCGATGGCGGCGGTGTTAGGCGGCACGCAGTCGCTGCACACGAACTCGATGGATGAGACGCTGGCCCTGCCGACCGAAGAGGCGGTGCAGGTGGCGCTCCGCACGCAGCAGGTCCTCGCCTACGAGAGCGGCGTACCTAACGTGATGGACCCGCTGGGCGGGTCGTACTACGTGGAAGCGTTGACCGAGAAGCTCGAGCGCGAAGCGGAGGAGATGTTCGGCGAGATCGAAGCGCAAGGCGGGGTCGTTAGGGGGATCGAGCAGGGGTGGTTCCAGCGTCGCATTGCCCAGGCGGCGGCCCGGCAGCAGTGGGAGATCGAGCAGCGGCGGCGGCTGGTGGTGGGCGTCAACGAGTTCGTGACGGATGAACCGGAGCTCGCGATCCCGGTGCTGAGGGTGGGGGCTGACGTGGACGCAGCGCAGCGGGAGCGGCTCGCAACCCTCCGCGCGACTCGCGACCAGGCGCTCGTCAGGCAGCGGCTGGACGCACTCCGCTCGGCGGCGTCAACGGACGAGAACCTGATTCCACACATTCTCGATTGCGCACGCGCGCGAGCGACGCTGTACGAGATCCGGCATGCGATGGAACAGGTGTTTGGGGCGTATAGGGAGCCGGTCTTTTTCTAAGACGGTGTTCGTTCGGCTCTTCTTCACGCTCTTCTTCACGTTGTTTTTCACGTACGACACGTGAAGAGACGATAAAATCGCCGACGTCACCCACCGAACAAAATAGCATTGCGCAACTAAAGGGTTGCGCATCGGCGCGGTTGCCGCTACACTGATATGCAACTCAACGGTTGCATATCTATGTCCACGACTACCATGACCACCGACCGGATCGAAAAGACCACCTTCCTCCGAGCGCCCCAGAGCCGCGTCTGGCAGGCGCTCACCGATGCCACGCAGTTCGCCACGTGGTTCGGCATCAAGCTGGACGAGCCGTTCGTCGTCGGCCGTTCAGTCCAGGGCCAGCTTACCATGCGCGGCGAGCAGTTCACGATCGATTTTGCCATCGAGCGCATGGATCCCGAAGAGCTCTTTGCGTACCGCTGGCACCCCTACGCCATCGACCCCAAGACCGATTATTCCACCGAGCCCATGACGCTCGTGGAGTTCCGGTTGAAGACCGTGCCGCACGGCACGGAGCTCACCGTGACCGAATCCGGATTCGATCGCATACCTGCGCACCGCCGCGACGAGGCGTACCGGATGAATGAGGGTGGCTGGAAGAGCCAGGTCGAAAAGCTGCGTCGCCATGTCGAGAAGTAGCGCGGTCAGTCGGTCCGCGGTTCGCGATGCGGCGCCACTGTTCGCGGCGCTCGGAGACGAGACGCGTCTCCAGCTGGTGATGCGGCTCGCGGCGGAGGGGCCCGCGTCGATCACCAGCCTGAGCGTAAATGCGAGAGTCTCTCGTCAGGCAATTTCGAAACACCTCGACGTGCTGTCGGACGCGGGACTCGTGCGCAGCACGCGACGCGGGCGGGAACGCGTATTGGATCTCGCCCCGGACCGGCTGTCGGATGCGCACGACTACCTCAACCGCATTTCGCGGATGTGGGATCAGGCAATCGGCCGGCTGAAAGCGTTCGTGGAAACTGACGAAAAGTGAACTCCCGGCGAGTTACCCCGCGAAACGATCGTGAGTCTTCAGAAGAACGCTCACGGCGGTCGAATGCGAGAAGACGAAGAGGAAAACGCTCACGGGCCGGTCTACCGGCACACCGCACCAGTCGGAGAACCCGAGCTGGCGATCGGCGATGGAGATCTGATTGAGGACCTCAGCCGACACATCGAAGAACACGTCGGGCCCATCAGCATGGTGTTCCATGAACTGATTTCGCCCTACGTGCACGTGGACGTACACCACATTGAACCGACGCCAGAGCGGCCGTGGCATGTCCTGGTAACGACAGGCATGAGCAGTCGGCCCATGACGACGCCGGAGGGAGTGCCGGACGATTGCCGTCACGCCGAACTGGTAGTCTCGCTTCCGGCTGATTGGGGAGTCTCGGAGGCGGCATTCAAGGATGAGCGGACCTACTGGCCGGTTCGTCTCCTGAAATTCCTTGCCAGACTGCCACATGAATACGGAACGTGGCTCGGATCGGCCCACAGTATCCCCAATGGCGATCCCGCCGAACCGTACGCGCCCGACACCCAGCTCAGCGGCGTTATGCTGCTTCCATCGGTGACGCTTCCCGCGGAATTCCATGAGCTCGACCGGCCGGATAATACCACGGTGCGTTTCTGGAGTTTGTATCCGCTGTACACTGAAGAAATGAACCTGAAGCTCCGCAAGGGAGCCGAGGTCATTCTGCAGCATTTCGAACGCGTTGGGATCACCGACGTGATCGACAAGTCGCGGCCAAACGTTGCCGCGAAGAAAGGCTGGTGGCCTTTCTGAGTATCTGGTCCCCCGAAGGCGGTGGCATACCGGCGCGGAGTCACTGTTAGGCTGCTGGCACGTTGTACGTGTTGCACGGATATCGCGATCGCCTGCAAGGACGGCGATAACACGCCTCCGACGACACTGATCGTGACGCTGACGCGAATCGGCCACAGTCAGGACTATTGACACTCGGCGGCTCTGTGCGATTCTCTGGACCGCGGTTTCCACCCCTTGAATCACGCGAGTCCACGTGAACCCACGCTCGATCGTACCACTGGTAACGGCGCTCCTCTTCTTCGGGGCCTGTTCCCGGCCGACTGACGATCCGGCGACGAGCAGGGGGAAAGCCGTGCAACTCACGCCACCGCGGCCCGGTCCCCAATACGCTGTCTACGAGGCGTCGATCCTGACGCTCCAACAAGCGCTGGCGGCGGGGCAGGTCACATCACAGCAGCTCGTCCAGGCATACCTGCACCGCATCGAGGCGTACGATCAGGCGGGACCGGCAATCAATACGATTGTGCGCCTGAATCCGCGCGCGCTAAGTCAGGCGGCGGCGCTGGACTCCGAACGTGTTGTGAAAGGACCCCGCGGCCCGCTCCACGGAATCCCGATCCTGCTCAAGAACAACTACGACACCGAGGAACTGCCGGCGAGTGCGGGTTCGATCAGCCTGGCAAACGCGCCACCGACACACGATGGCTTCATCGTCGCCCGGCTGCGTGCGGCCGGCGTCGTCATACTGGGCACGACGAACATGATGGAATTCGCGATGGGGATCACCACCAACAGTTCACTCGGTGGGCAGACGCGGAATCCATTCGACCCGGCGCGATATCCCGGGGGCTCGAGCGGCGGCAGCGCTGCAGCGGTGTCCGCCAGCTTCGCTGCCGTGGCGTGGGGGACTGATACCTGCGGCTCGATCCGCGTTCCGTCGGCGTTCAATGCGCTTTTCGGCCTGCGGCCGACCAAGGGCCTAACGAGCATGACGGGGATTATCCCCTTCTGCCCGTCACAGGATGTCGCCGGTCCGCTGGCCCGGACCATGACCGACCTCGCCATTGCACTCGACGCCACGGTGGCGCTCGATCCGGCGGATCCGGCGTCGGCGCGCTGGGCCGGGAAGCAACTCCCCCGTTTTGTCGCGGCGCTCGATACCAACGCGCTCCGCGGTGCGCGCATCGGCATGGTGAAGCAGCTCTTTGGACACGGCCTGCTCTCGCAGGAGGTGTCGGACAGCGTCCGTGCGGCGGTTAAGCGCATGCGCGACGCCGGCGCGTACGTGCAGGAGTTTTCGCTGCCCGCGCTCGAGGACCAGGCGCTGGCTGCCAGCACCATCGCGTTCGAGTTCCGTAACGCCTTTAATCGCTACCTGTCGACACGTCGCGCTCCGGTCGATTCACTCGGCGACATCCTGGCCAGTGGCCTCTTCCTCGCCGAACTGCAGGGCGACCTCATGATGCTCAATTCATCCCCGGATACGACATCGCCCGGTTATGCCACCGCGATGGCCAAGCGTCGGGCACTCCAGGCGCAGCTACAACAGTTGCTGACTACCAACCGGCTCGACGCCCTCGTGTATCCGACGGTCCGGTATGAGCCGATGCTCATCGGTAACCCGCAGGATGACCCGAATTGCGAAATCAGCGCCAACTCGGGATTCCCGGCGCTGAGCATTCCGGTGGCCTTCACGCAGCGAGGACTGCCGGTCGCGATGGAGCTACTCGGCGCGCCGCTCACCGATGCGCGACTCGTCGCCATCGGGTACGCCTGGGAGCACCTGGCCTCGCCGCGGCGGCCACCACTCTTCACGCCTCAACTCCACGACGTGACCGCTCCTGCGCCAGGATCGGTGAGTGCGACGATTACGTCGGATTCGATGCGGGCAACCGTGCGCTTCGTGTTCGATGCATCAACCGGCACACTGGAATACCACGTCAACGTGAAGGGAATTTCCGCAAGCGACCTGCTCGCCGTGAGTCTTCATCAGCCGCCCATCGGACGCGAGAATGGTCCAGTCATCATGAGGCTTGCGGCACCGGGGCAGGTCAACCTGAAGGGAAGCACCGTCCTTCTGCCGCTGGCGCGCGTCGCGCTTCACGCCGGCCTGCTGTATGTGACAGTCCTCACCCGGCAGCACCCGTTAGGCCATCTCCGGGCGAATGTCCCGTCGCCGTCAACTCCGGTCATCCCATCCATCTCGCGCGCATGGACTCCATCGATCCACACACCAGCTCCGACGTCCTGATCGTGGGAGCCGGCATGGCCGGTCTCTACACCGCGTGGCGGTTGCAACAGGCCAACGCAAAGCTTCGCATCCGATTCCTCGAGCGGTTGCCGCGCACCGGCGGCCGGCTCGAGACGGACCACGTGACGATCAACGGCGTTTCCGTGAAAACCGAGGAAGGCGGCATGCGCTTTCTGGTCACGCACGTGGAACTGGTGTCGCTCCTGAAGGAGCTCGGTCTGTGGACCCAGGTCGTGGACTTTCCGATGGGGGACGATCACAACCTCTTTTACCTGCGCACGCAACGCTTTACGCGCGGCGAGGCGACGCGCGATCCCGGAATATGGAGCCGGATCTACGCGCTCAACGCGAAGGAGACAGGAAAGCAGCCGGGGGATGTCCTTACGGGATTGCTCACCGAAGTCCTCAAGGAGAACGGAGTCGATACGAAAACGTGGCCGGCTACGCCGGATGCATGGACCACGCTGCGAACGAAATACACGTGGCGCGGGATCCCGCTGTACAAGTGGGGATTCTGGGCGCTGCTGACGGATTACGGACTGAGCGCCGACGGAATCGAGATGCTGTACAAGTCCAGCGGCTTCATCGCTCCCTTCGATCAGGAGGTCAACGCCGGGTGCGCTCTGCAGCTGCTTGTGGACTTCGTGAACCCGAGCTTCCACACGCTCGCCAGTGGATACGAGACCCTTCCGAATGCCCTTGAAGCGCGCGTGCGAGCTGCTGGTGCGGAGATCCTGTTGCAACACGAAGTGGTCGCGATGAACCAGGAGCCGGGCCGCGGATGGACTGCCACCGCCCGCACCGCTGACGGGACGACCCGGCGCTTTCAGGCGCGCCACGTCGTCATGGCCGTGACGCAGCTTGCGTTCCAGAAGTTAATCCCCTTCGTCCCGGCGTTCCGAGACAGCGCGCAATTCACCAGCGACGTCAACTCGCTCACGGATATGGAGCTGGGAAAGATCAACCTGTACTACGACCACAACTGGTGGACACCGGCGTCGAACGTCGTCAACGGCGGTTCGTGGACCGACCTTCCGCTCGCGCAGTTCTACTGCTTCGGGCAACCCGATACGCCCCTAACGACGCCAGCGTCGGTCACCCTCTATTCCGATTACACGCGCACCGCGTACTGGGCGCAATTGCAGGCCATTGGCGAACCGTATCGCGTCGCCAACGGTCCACCGCTGCCACCGGACGCCATTGCCGCCAGCACGTTCGTCGTGGCCCAGGCCACGGCACAGATGTGCGAGATGTTCGGTCTGTCCTCCATTCCCGCGCCCGTGCTGGCGACGTACCGGCGGTGGGGCGTCCCGTCGGCAGGGGATGGTGATCACCAGTGGCGGATGGGCGCCTTCGATCCGGACATCCGCCAGCGCCTAACGAATCCTTTCCCGGACCTGTTTACGTGCGGCGAGAGCTATTCGGACGACCAGGCGTGGGTGAACGGCGCGCTCCGGTCCGCCGACCAGATGCTCGCCGCCCACCCGGGACTGCATACGAGTTAAGACTTGGCCGGTGGTGAGGGTGGTGGTGGCGGTGGGAAATTGAACGGTGGCCGCGCCGAGGAATCTTCGCGAATGACGATCACCTGCGGGCGCCCCTGCTGGCCCCCGGCGATGGCGCGGCCCAGCGCGTCGCGTAACTCGTCAGGCGACGTCACCGCGTACGCGTCGGCGCCGTATCCCTCGGCCACCTTCACGAGATCGGGATTGCCCAGCGCGTAATAGTCGTCCCAGCCCGGGGCGGGGAAGTTCGCGGCCATGGATTGTGTGACCATGTTCAGGTCATTTTCACTCCACACCATCCAGATCGGGCCCACGCCGTACTGTCGCGCGGTCGTGACCTCACTGCCGTGCATGAGGAACGAGCCGTCGCCACCAATCGACAGGCATGTGGCCGATGGATCAGCCATCTTCGCGCCAACGACGGCCGCCGTCGCGTAGCCCATCGCGCCCACGTCGAGGGCGGCGTGCATCTTCGTGGGTGGGTCGAGCTCCAGGTAGTGCGCCGTCCACCCGCAGCTGTTGCCCGCATCGGGGAAGATGTGGCTCCCGGCGGGAAGCATCTCGCTGACGATGGCCATGGCCCGCTCCGGCCTGATCGGCGTTGCGTCGGATGCCCGGGCCGCTGGATCCGCGTACGGTGAATGTTGCTGCTTCATCCACGACAGGAAGGCCAGGCGGTCCCGGACGGTGTCCGCGTTAGGCTCCATCGCCTGCATGGCGGAAGCGAGCGCGGGAATGAACGCGCCCAGGTCGGCAATGATGCCCTGGGTAATGGGCATCGACCGTCCGATCACCTTCTGGCTGGCGTCGACCTGAATGAACGGTCCCGCGGGCACCATCGCCGGATCCCACAGGTTCGTGGCGAAATCGCCCATGCTCGATCCCAGCACGACCAGGCAATCGAATGGCGCCGCGTTAGGGCTGCCGGCCGGAGGCGCGAAGTACAGGCCGGGCCATGTGCACGAGGGGTACCCACAACTCCGCAGGGCCAGCGAATCGGTTTCCGGGAAGAGGGCCTTCGCGTCCGCCGTGGTGCCAACGGGAATGCCGAACCGCTTTACCATCGCAGTGAACTGCGACAGTCCGTCGGGTGTGATGAGCAGGTCACGAGAACCATTGCCGACCAGGATCATCGGCCGCGTCGCTGTCGCCAGCGCCTGGGCTACGGTCTGCACATCCGCGGGTGCGATTGCATCGAAGGTGGCGCGATACAGTGCGGGACTCGTCGGAAACCGGATGTTTGTGGCGGTGGACGCCATGATGTCGTGCGGGATGCTGAGGTGCGCGCATTGCCCCGGACGTCCCAGCGCAATGCGCAGCGCCTGGCGGAACAAGACGCTGAAGTCCTGTGCGTTCGGCGTGATCGCGCTGTAGCCAACGGCACTCTTGTAGACCTGCAGGACATCGAGATCGAGGTCGACGCCCTCCTGTTCCCAGTCCATCCCGAGGCTCGTTTGCGGCTGTTCACCCGTCATGACGAGAACCGACGAATACCCCGACTGCGCGTTCATCGCCCCGGTCAGTGCATTGGTGGCGCCCGGGCCCGCGGTCACCAGCACCACACCAAGCTTTCCGCTGACGCGATGGAATCCATCGGCCATGTACCCGGCTCCGGTCTCGTGCTTGCAGACCACGAACGGCAGCGTGTCCCTCAGCGGCTTCAGGTCTGCCAGCAGGTTGGGAAACGAACCGCCGGGAATCCCGAACACGCGGGTCACGCCTTCGAGCTGCAGGTACCGGATGATCAGTTGTGAAATCGTTATGCTGGGAATGGTGACGTAGGGCGAGCTGAAAGTCACAGGATCTCCATGGTCGGACGATGGGGGCCGGAACGTGCGATCCACCGGTGCCCGCCGCAAGGCAATCCTTCGTGATTGACAGCCTTACGGAGTGGCGCGATATCTGTCGGCCGCGTTCGACCGTACTCCTTACTGAGATCCCGCATGCCCCATCGCCGCAGTCGCGCCGTTCGCGCACGCCAGGCACACATTGCGCAGATGGCGGGGACGCCGCCGGCTGGCGGGGGTCGCCAGCGATTCACGCCTGCCGATGCCGCCGCGCTCCAGGCAAACCTCGTCGGCACTGTCGTCCTTCCGACATCAGCCGACTACAACAACGGCCGACAGCTCTCCGATCCGGTCTGGCAATCCTTTCCGTCCATCATTGTCTACTGTCAGGTGTTCGATGATGTGTGGCATACCTTGGCCTTCGCGAGACAATTCGGCCTGCACGTGTTGTGTCGATCGGGAGGGCATAGCACGGCGGGCTTTTCGGTCGACGACGACGCGCTGGTGCTCGACACGAGTCGCATCGCCTATTGCGCCGTCGACTGGTCCAATCGGGTGGCAACCGTCGGTGCGGGCACGAGCCTCGGCGCACTGAATGCGGTGCTCGACGGGTTCCAGCTCCATACACCCGGCGGCGCGTGTCCCGACGTTTGCGTCGCGGGCCACATGATGGGCGGTGGCTACGGATGGACGTCGCGTGAATTCGGCATGAACTGCGACAACGTGATCGAGATGCTTGTCATGCTCGCCGACGGACGCACAGTGCGAGCCAATGCCGACATGAATGCGGATCTGTACTGGGCGATGTGTGGTGGTACCGGAAACAACTTCGGAGTGCTGCTCGAGTTGAAGTATCAACTGTTCGATCTGTGGAAGGTGTGGGGTTTCGGATTTTCCTATCCGATGAACCAGGCCGCAGCGGCGCTCCATCTCCTGCAGAACGATTACATGCTCGACGCGGGCCCTCGGGAACTGGGATACCAGGTCGCGTGGATCACGCGGAACGGTGAGAAGCGGCTCGTGGTGCGGGGCATGTACCACGGCGATCCCGACGCCGGGCGCAAGCTGGTCGCTCCACTCGTCAAGCTCCCCGGTGCGACGAACGAAGTCGACACGATCGATACCTACAACAGTCTCAACGAAGGATTGATCGACAAGCCGTACTCGTATCCCGACATCCCGGATAACGCGCAGGAGGACAAGCTCTCCGGTTACCTCGCGCGGCCCCTCGATCTCGGCGAGTGGAAGGGGCTGACCGATGCGGCGCAACGCGACACGCTGGGCTGGGCGTTCGCCAACCTCGAGGTCTATGGTGGCGCCATCAATGCGCGCCCCGTGAACAGCAATGCCTTCGTGCACCGCAACGTGTACTGCGACTGGGTGCAGGACGTCTTCTGGACCAATGGCGCGGAACGTGAAACGGCTGAGCAATTCCTCGACGAGATGGTCCGGGCGTGGCAACCGTACCTGAATGGGCACGCCAACCAGGATTATCCGCGACGCTCGCAGACCAACTATCGATGGCTCTTCTTCGGAGAAGCGTTCAACACGCTGCTGTTCGTGAAGAACAAATACGATCCGGACAACTTCTTCCACTTTCCGCAGAGCATCTCGCCGCAGCCGCCGGGCGAAGAGCCTCGGGCCACGTCGCCATCGCTGTTCAGCGACGCTGGAATCGCCGAAGAGCCATTTTCACGGGGATTCCCGAAACAGGCTTAACGACTCCCTGGTGGTGCCGACCAGTTCTCGATCACGACCAGATCGAACGTCTCCCCGAAGTGCCGCGACCGGATCATGACGAAGTGCTGGCCGTCCGGTGCGACGTCGTAGGTGGGGTGGAAGGAGAAGTTGTAGTACTCATCGATCGTGAACAGCACGCGACGGCGGCCAACCGAAAACCCCGGCGCCGTCAGGATCTCCGCTGCCACCAGTTCATTGCCATGCTTGTAGAACAGTTCGCGGCTGTTCGGGCCCCAGAGTGGTTCGCTGGCGCCGCCTTCCGAGACCTGCCATTCACCCGCCGACGCATCAGGGAACGGCCTGACGTACACCTCCCACGCCCCGGACTTGTCCGACACGAAGGCCAGCCACTTTCCATCCGGCGACAGCGAGGGTGAATGCTCATTCACGCCGACGGCGGCCGCGATCGCAACCGCACTGGTATCGCCCGCGGTCCGTCGCGCGTAAATGTCCAGATCGTCGACTCGCCCGGTGCGGTAGACAAGCCATCGACCGTCTTTCGACCATAATGCCTGGTTGACCGGCGTGTCGATGACCCGCCGCTCACTCGCCGAGCCATCCGCGGGGCGTGCGAACAGGTGTCGCTGGTCGTGCTGTTCGACGACGTAGCCGACCGACCTGCCATCGGCGGTCCACGCCGGCCGGAACGATCGGTTCGAGCCTAACGTGAGGCGGGCGGGCGGGCCCCCCGCGATCGCCTTGGTCCAGATGTCCATCTTCTGCGTGCCGGTGATCAGCGTGACGGCGAGGCGACTCCCATCCGGCGACAATGCCAGGGACTGGAAGTCGCCGAACCACGCCGGGTCGATCACGCGTGACGAGCCATCCCGGGCAGTCCAGGTCAGTTCGGCCCGGTCCTCGATGGTCGAGCGCGTCCCGAAGATCAGCGTCCCGCGTGACGACATGGTCACGTCCATGGCGTCCACCATGATCTCGATATCTTCGGCAATCGTCACCGGCTCGCCGATCACGCGCAATCGGTCGGGATCGATGCGCACCGATTGCAACTGGCCGGTGGCCGTGACGAACACGATCGCGTCGGGCCCGGCCGCGACCGCCACCCGGCCCCGCACGACGGTGTGTGCCTCGCGGGACCCGGCGGGCAGCGCGGCGATCTCGAACTCGTTGCCGTGCCCTCCCACCGAGCGCGTGAACAGGACGCCCTTGCCGTTAGGCACGAACTGCGGGAACTTCGGATCCGGGACCCGGTCCAGGCCAACCAGGACTTCGGCGCTGTCCGGCGGCTGGTTGACGGGCAGCCTGACGAGTCCCCGATGGGCGTCCACGTACAGGAGGCCGTCCTCCCCCCAGGCGGCGCCGACACGTACGACAGCCGAGTCGACCAGCGTGGTGATGGCGCCGTCGTCGAGTGACACCGCGTGGAGCGACTGGCGCCCCACGTTGAGGAAGCCGACCTGTGACCCGTCGGGCGAAAAGAACGGCGCGGCCGCGCCGGTGGTGCCGGGAATCGGTGTCCCCTCCAGCTGGTCGCGGCGACGGACCCACAATTGGACGCCCTGGGCACTCGGTCCCATGTACGCCAGCCGCGAGCCATCCGGCGAAAGCGCGATGCGCGATGCATAACGAGTCGTGAGGGACCCCTGGGGCGGCAGCGAGAGCCGGTACCGGAGCACCGGGCCCGCCGGCGGACCGGCGGGTCGCGTAGCGAACCAGGCCGCGGCGAGAAGCGCGACGCCGGCCGTCGCCAGGGCAGGGATGGCAAACCGTTCACGCCAGGAGCTCCGGACCGGGATGGCCGCGAACGTCCGGGTCGACTGGAACGACGGATTCACCAGGGCATCGGCGAACGCCTGGGCCGACGGGAACCGGTCCGCCGGAATTTTCTCGAGTGCCTGACGAACGGCGGCGTCGACGTGAGGCGGAACGGTGGGACGGTCGAGGACGACCGACGGCGCGGGTTCGGATATGATCTTGCCGATGACCGCCTGCTGCGTTGCGGCGCTGAACGGCGGCCGGCCGGCGAGCATCTCGTACAGCGTCGCACCCAGCGCGTACACGTCGGCGCGCTGGTCGAGTGCGGACTCTCCCAGCGCCTGTTCAGGACTCATGTAGTTCGGCGTCCCGACGGCCACGCCCGCCTCAGTGAGCCTGCTGCCACCCGCCGCCTTCACCGCCAAAGCGATTCCGAAGTCTGCGACGAGTGCCTGTCCGTGCTGCAGCAGGATGTTCTCGGGTTTGATGTCCCGGTGCACAATCCCGCGTCCGTGCGCGTAGTCCAGCGCGGCGGCGACGGTGCGAGCGATCGCGATCGCCTGCTCGACCGGCAGTTGCCGCTCGCGGGACAGCTTGTCACGCAGTGATTCACCTTCCACGAGCGGCATGACGTAGTACAGCAGGTCGCCCACCTGACCCGAATCGTACAGCGGGAGGATATTCGGATGCTGGAGCGCGGCCGTCACCCGGATCTCGGCGAGGAACCGGTCGGCGCCGATGGCCTCGGCGAAGACGGGGTGCATGACCTTGAGCGCGACGTTGCGATCGTGCTTGAGGTCCGACGCGAGGTACACGGTCGCCATCCCGCCGGCACCGATGGCCGCCCTGACCATGTAGCGGTCTGCAAGGGCAGCCCGCAGTCGGGTGAGGTCGTCCGTCACGTCGGTAAGCAGGGCGGTAGTCGGTTCATTGCCATTATTGGTCGAGATCGCCAGATAATAGCTCTCTCGCCGCCGACGCGGAGGAGGGCATGTTTCCCCTCAATCACCCCAACCCGCTGGCGTATGACCCGACTCCTCGCGACGCTGCTCGCCGCACTGACTGTTGGTCCCATTGCAGCGCAGACCCCCACAACCAGCCAGACCGTCACCCGCCTTCGCATAACGCCGGCAGTCCGCTCGGTCGCCGTGGGTGACTCGCTGAAGCTTCGCGTTGAGGCGCTCGATGCGCGCGGCAACGTCGTTCCAGGCGTCACCGTCCGCTTCACACCGCAGGGCGGTCGATTTCAGGGCTCCATCGATTCCACGGGCATGGTCCGCGCCGGAGCGCCGGGCACGATGCCGATTGCCATTCTCGTCACATCGCCGAAGAGCTCACCGTACTCCGAGAAGATCGAAGTGACGTTGCTGCCTGGACCGGCGGCGCGCATAACGATGACACCGGCGGTGACCAGGCTGGTGGCCGGGCAACGCTTTCACATCGATGCGCGAGTCCTAACGGCGTCTGGCGACGAACGCGAGGGCGACGTGGTGACGTGGACCAGTTCCAACCCCGCCGTGCTCCGCGTGTCAGGCGGGGTGACAACGGCCGTCTCACCCGGCACGGCGACGGTGACGGCGCGCGCCGGCGCGGCGAGCGAAGCCCGGTCGATCCAGGTCATTCCCGCCACCGGCCTGACGGTCAACCTTTCGCCTTCCAGGTTGAGTGCACGCCAGGGTGATGTCGTCCGCTTTTCGGTTGACGTGCGCGATGCCCGCGGCCAGCGCGTAGCCGGCCTGACGCCGCGCTGGAGTTTCTCTCCTGGCAATGGCACCATCGACCACGACGGTTCGTTTGTCGGGAATGTGCCGGGTACGTACGTCATCACGGCTGACCTGGGCGCGCGTGGTGCGGAAGCAGTCGTCACCCTCACGGACAGGGACGTTAGGCGGAGTGCCGATGTCGTAGGTCGCCTGCCGCGGTCGGCGTTCTTCACCAGCGAAGTCTGGCTCCACCCTGACGGGAAGCACCTCTATCTCGGCACAACCATCGGCGGCGACCGGATCTACGCCATCGATGTGAGCAACCCGGCTGGGCCGGTCATCACCGACTCCATCGTCGCCAATTCGCGGTCGATGAATGACATGATGACGACGGCTGACGGGAAGTGGCTGGTCTTCACGCGCGAGGGCGCCAACGATCGTCGCAATGGCATCGTGATCGCGTCGACCGCCGATCCCGCGCACCCCAAGCCAGTCGCCGAGTTCACCGAAGGTGTCACGGCCGGCGTGCACTCGGCGTTCGTCTACACGCAGCCGCGGCACGGAACGCACGTGTACCTCACAAACAGCGGCACCGGATCACTCAACATCGTCGACATCAACGACCCGACAAAGCCGCGTCTTGTTGGCGAATGGCGGCCGAGGGAAATCACGGCGGGGCGGGCGTTGCACGACATCGACGTGAAGGATGGTATCGCGTACGTGAGCTATTGGAGTGACGGCCTCGTCATCCTCGACGTGGGGAATGGACTCAAGGGCGGCACGCCCGCGTCCCCGAAACTGATCAGCAATTATCGCTACAACGCCGAGAAGCTGTATCCCGGCGCGAAGGCCGATTACGGTGCGGGTTTCATCAGCGGCACGCACACCGCCTGGCGTCACAAGAACTACGTCTTCATCGCCGACGAGGTCTTCCCGCCATACGCGCCGACCGGGAACTGGGACATCCCCTCCATTCGCGCTTACGGTCGACTGCAGGTGGTGGACGTCACCGACATCGAGAAACCGAAGCCAGTGGCATGGTACGAGCCCGAGTTTGGCGGAGTGCATAACGTGTGGGCCGAGGGCGATACGCTGTACATCGGGGCGTACAACGCGGGGTTCCACGTGCTCGACGTGAGCGGCGAACTGCGCGGCGACCTCAAGGCGCAGGGCAGGGTCATCGCGGACATGCGCCCGTCTGCCGCGAACGGCGTCGTGCCTAACGGTACGATGACCTGGGGCGTGGTGGTGCGGGATGGCCTGGCGTACGTCAATGACATGATCAGCGGCCTCTGGATCGTGCGCCTGCGACCGAGGCCAGTGGTTCCCTGAGGCTCCTGGCGATGTGACGTTGCGGTTCCCGGTCGTTGCTCGTGTTCTCTGTGATCAGCAACCGGGGTAGCCGCTTTGAAATCGATTCCGTACTTCCTTGTTACGGCGCTGGCCGTCGTCATTGGGCACGTCTCGTCATGGTCGATGCCCGGGCCTGGTCCGTTCAGTGCCGTCATCGTGCTGGCCGTTCTCTACGTAGTCCTGCGACAGCTACGACAGCGGGATCATTCGGCGAGACCGGCGCCACTACCGGCGGAAGGTGCCTGGACGATCATCGGCTTCTGTGCCCTTTTCGTTGGCGGCCTCGCCGGGATGATGGCGTTCAACCCTGACGGCTACATGCAGCCCAAGCCGACTGGCGCGCCGTGGTGGCTCATTATTCCTGGTTCCGCCGTCGGTGCCCTGGGCGGTGCAATCATCGTAGGGTTCCTGACTCTCCTGAATCGCCTCACCGCGCCGCAGCGGCGTTAGGCTTCGGAGTTGACCTGTTCGCCAGGTGCTGAAGCGACCTACGAATGCTCGAGCACCAGCGCCCCGATGTCGATGCTCGGGGGCCGTTCCAGGTGCTTCTTGACCGTGCATTGTTCCGCCGCCCGCAACACGGCCGAATGGTATCGTTCGGGGAATTCGGGTGGCAGCTCGACCGAGAGGTGCACGCGCTCCACCAGGCCAGAGGGTCCCGGATCGCTCCGCTGTAGCACGCGAATGCCATCGACGGGAATCCCTCGCTGGCGGCAAAACGCCTGGACGTAATACGCCGCGCACGCGCCGATCGACGCGAGGAACAGCATGAACGGCGTCGGTCCCACTGCGTCAGGCTGCTGGTCCGTGACGATGGTGAACGGGCCGACCTGCGCCTCGACACGCGCGCCGCCCGCCAGGGTGAAGGTCATGTCCATGGTGAGTGCCTCACGCGATCACACGCGACATTGCGTGTCTGGATGATGTGTGGGCTCGTGCAGCGAAGGTGTCGGAGCGAACGCGCCCGGCCCGTCAGGGTTTCCCTCGCATCAGGTCGTCGCCTTCCCGACTCACCTATCACGGTACGGCGCTGATCGTTAAGCCGCGCAAGCAGGGTCCTTTCGTCTGATCGCTCTGTCACGCGCGACACGTCCGAAGGGCTGCCAGCGCCGCAACCGATCACCAGGGAAGACATGTCACATTCTTCGAGTCCCGTCGCGCAGCCGATGGGAGGACGGCTCGATTCGTTCAGTTACGACGACACGATCGTTCGCCGATTCCTCTGGGCGACGATCATCTGGGGCCTCGTCGGGTTCCTCATGGGCCTTATCGTCGCGATCCAGATGGCATGGCCGGCCTTCAACCTGGCGCCGTGGTTTGCGTTCGGACGCCTCCGGCCATTGCACACGAATGCGGTGATTTTCGCCTTTGCCGGGAACGCGATCTTCACTGGCGTCTATTACTCCACCCAGCGCCTGCTCAAGGCGCGCATGTTCTCCGACACGCTGAGCCGGCTGCACTTCTTCGGCTGGCAGACCATCATCGTCGCCGCGGCGCTCACGCTCCCATTCGGCTTCACCCAGGCCAAGGAGTATGCCGAACTCGAATGGCCCATCGACATCGCGATCGCGGTGGTCTGGGTCATCTTCGCCGTCAACGTCATCGGCACACTCGTCAGGCGGCGCGAGCGCCATATCTATGTCGCCATCTGGTTCTACCTCGCCAGCATCGTCACCGTCGCCATCCTGCACATCTTCAACAACCTCTCCATCCCCGCCGGGGCGTTGAAGAGCTATTCCGTCTATGCCGGCGTGCAGGACGCGTTCATGCAGTGGTGGTATGGGCATAACGCGGTGGCCTTCTTTCTCACCACGCCGTTCCTGGGGCTGATGTACTACTTCATGCCCAAGGCCGCCGAGGGCCCGGTGTTCAGCTACCGGCTCTCGATCGTGCACTTCTGGACGCTGGTCTTCATGTACATCTGGGCAGGACCGCACCACCTGCACTACACGGCACTGCCGGAGTGGGCATCGACGGTCGGCATGCTCTTCTCCGTGATGTTGTGGGCGCCGTCGTGGGGCGGCATGATCAACGGCCTGCTCACGCTGCGAGGCGCCTGGCACAAAGTCATCGACGATCCGGTCCTGAAGTTCATGGTGGTCGCCATCACCGGCTACGGCATGGCGACGTTCGAGGGGCCGATGCTCTCCGTGAAGAGCGTGAACGCGCTGGCGCATTACACCGACTGGATCGTCGCCCACGTGCACACGGGCGCGCTCAGCTGGAACGGCTTCCTCACGTTCGGCATGATCTACTGGCTGGCGCCGCGACTTTTCCAGGCGCCGCTCTTCTCGAAGAAGCTGGCCAACGCGCACTTCTGGGTCGCGTCGTTCGGCATCATCCTCTATGTGGTTGCGATCTACAGCGCCGGCGTCACGCAGGGACTGATGTGGCGCGCCTTCGACGAGACCGGACGGCTGGCGTATCCGGATTTCGTCGAGACCGTTGCCCGCCTGGTGCCGATGTACTGGGTGCGCGTCGTCGGCGGCTCGCTGTACATCGTGGGCGCGATCATGTTCGCCTACAACATCTTCCGCACCTGGAAGGCCCGGCCGGGAACGTATGAAGTGCCGGTCATCCAGGCACCACCCCTCGAGCCGGTTCGCCCCGCGCCATCACCAGTACCGACGCCACAACCGGCCGGAGCGTGGGCGCGGTTCGTATCGTTAGGGTGGCACCGGAAGTGGGAGGCACTGCCGATCACGTTCACGGTGCTCACCACGCTGGCGGTGATCATCGCGTCGCTGTTCGAGATCATTCCCACGTTCCTGATCCGGTCGAACGTACCGACGATCGCGGCGGTGACGCCGTACACACCGCTCGAGCTGGCCGGCCGCGACCTCTACATCCGCGAAGGTTGCTTCAACTGTCACTCGCAGATGGTGCGGCCGTTCCGTTATGAGACGGAGCGGTACGGCGACTACTCCAAGCCTGGAGAGTCGGTGTACGAGCATCCGTTCCTCTGGGGGTCCCGCCGCATCGGACCGGACCTGGCGCGCGAGGGAGGGAAGTACCCTGACCTCTGGCACGTCCGGCACTTCGAGAACCCGCGATCGATCTCGCCGAAATCGATCATGCCGGCGTATCCCCATCTCCTCAGCAGGGATCTCGACTTCGAAGGTATCCAGTCGCGCGTCGATGCCATGGTCATGCTGGGCGTCCCTTATGGCGAAGCGGTGCGCCGGGCCCCGGGCATGGCACGTGAACAGGCTGTCAAGATCGCGGCATCAATCGCGAGCGGCGGCGGCGAAGCCGGCTTCGAGACGAAGGAAATCGTCGCGATGATCGCCTACATGCAGCGACTGGGAACGGACACGCGTGAGCCCGCGCTGATCGACCTCAGTCGCACGGCTCCACAGGCGGCGCCGTCGATCACGGGGAAGCCCAAATGAGCCTTACTGAAATCATGTCGAACGCGGGACTCTCGCGTTATGCAGAACTGGCGCTGCTGCTCTTCGTGTTTGCCTTCGTGGTGATCATCGCTCGACTCTACCGTCCGTCACGACGCAACGAGCTCGAGCGGCAGGCAAAGCTTCCGCTGGAAGATGATCCTCCCTCACGCACTGACTCCAGGTAGCCCATGACGGACACGGACAAGGACAAGCTGCTCGAACACAGCTACGACGGCATCCAGGAGTACGACAACCCGATGCCGAGATGGTGGGTCATTACCTTCTGGGCCACCATCATCTTCTCGATCCTCTATTTAGTTGACGTGCCGGGGATGGGCATCGGTGAGGGTCGACTCGCCGAATACAATGCGGAGATGGAACGGGCCAAGGCGCTGCTCGCGGCGTCCGAACCGGCGGACGCTCCGTCACCAGAAGCGCTCGCGGCGCTTGTCGGCAACCAGGCCGTCGTCGCGGACGGGAAGCAGGTGTTCACGCAGTATTGCGCCGCATGTCACCGGCCTGATGGCGGTGGCCAGATCGGTCCGAATCTGACCGATGACAGCTGGATCCACGGTGGGTCGATCGCGGATGTCCGGAACACCATCAACGCGGGCGTCCTTCCCAAAGGCATGCCCGAATGGCGGCAGGTGCTCAAGCCTGGCCAGGTGGACGCCGTCGCTGTGTATGTAAAATCACTGGCCGGAACCAACCCGCCTAACGCCAAGGCGGCCGAGGGAGTGAAGATCGCGCCATGACCTCCGTCGCGCCGCGCGCCGTCGGGCGCATCCTGCCCACCATGAACGAGGACGGAAGCCGCCGCCTGGTGCGGCCCCGTCCGTCGGCAGGACGCTGGCACGATCGCCGGCGCGTGGTCGCGGTCGTACTGATGGCCGTCTATCTCGCCATCCCGCACCTGGACATGAACGGGAAGCCACTCATCCTGCTCGATGCCCCGCGGCGGGAGTTCACGCTTTTCGGGTATACCTTTCTCCCCACCGACACGCTGCTCTTCATGTTGTTCCTGGGGACGGTCATCATCACCGTGTTCCTGTTGACGGCGCTGTTCGGGCGTGTCTGGTGCGGGTGGGCGTGTCCGCAGACCGTCTGGATGGAGTTCCTGTTCCGGCCGATCGAGCGGTTCTTCGAAGGGGGGCCTAACGGGTCACTGGCCATCGACCGGAGCGGGAACCGCTTCCACCCGCGCCGGCTGGCGAAGTTCGCGGTCTACCTTGGGATTGCGCTTGTCCTGGGCCATACGTTCCTGGCCTATTTCGTCGGCGTTGACCAGATCGCGCAGTGGGTTCGACTGTCACCCGTCCAGCATCCCAGTGCGTTCGCCGTCATGGCGATTACCACGACGCTGGTGTTTGCCGACTTCGCCTATTTCCGGGAGCAGACCTGCACGATTGCATGTCCGTATGGTCGCTGGCAGTCGGCGTTGCTCGACCAGAGTTCGCTCATCGTTGCATATGATACGCGGCGTGGTGAGCCAAGGCAGAAAGGAACCAAGCGCCGCCAATTGACCGCCGGTGACTGCATCGACTGCGGGATGTGCGTGCAGACGTGCCCCACGGGAATCGACATCCGCGACGGGCTGCAGATGGAGTGCATTCACTGCACCCAGTGCATCGATGCCTGCGATACCGTGATGGACAAGATCAGCAAGCCGCGCGGGCTCATCCGGTATTCGTCGCGGGAGATGCTGGCCGGCGCCGTCCGCCACTTCCTCCGACCGCGCACGATTCTGTACCCGATCGCACTGGCAGGCTTTCTGGGGACGTTTGTCTTTGCGTTAGGCACCAAAGCAACCGCCGACGTGACCCTGTTGCGCGCGATCGGCGATCCCTTTTCCGTCGACGACCGGGGACGCATCGTGAACCAGGTGAGGTTACGGATCGCGAACCGCAGTGGGTCCGACCGGGAATACCGGATCGAGATCGAGGGCGCTGGATCGGGCGTCGTCATCGTGCCCGTCAACCCGTTCCCCGTGGCGAAGGGCAAGACTGCCTCGACGAGCTTCTTCGTCACGCTGCCGCCAGACGCGTTCCTGTCAGGCGAGCCGACCATAGAGGTGCACGTCACTGATGGCGCACGGTTCGACGAGGAGTTTCCCTGGCGCCTCCTCGGACCCTCGCGTCATGCCCAGCCTTCTGACGGAGGTGGCCCATGAAGCGCGGTGCGGCCTGGCCACTGGCCGTGATGACGATCCTCGGCCTGACGATCGCCGGCAATGTCTGGCTGATCAGCGTCGCCAACGCCGATCCGTCGTTCGCGGTCGAGGAGAACTACTACCAGCGTGGCGTGCACTGGGATGATGAGATGGCGCAGCGCCGGCGCAACGACGCGTTAGGGTGGCGAGTCGTTGCTTCCGCCTCACCGATTCGCGGCGGATACGGCTCCGATCTCCGAATCGCGCTCAACAGCGCCGCGAGACCGATCGACGGCGCCGTGGTTACCGTACGCGCGTTACACCTGGCACGAGCCGGCGAGCCGGTTGACATCACGCTGACCGCCAGCGACGCGGGAGCCTATGAAGCGCGGGTCCCACTCGAGCGCGCGGGGTTATGGGAGCTCCGCATTGTGGTCCGACGCGGCACGGACCGGTTTACCGCCATCGAACGGCTCGACGTTTCGTCCGCTCGACCGTAGGCTGCCATGGACGCCGTCGTCGGCATCTTCCTCGCCAGCCTGGCCGGCAGTCCGCATTGCGCCGCCATGTGTGGGCCGCTGCTCGCGTTCGCTGCCGCCGGCGGTGACGGGCGCGCCTCGTCATCGCGCTGGACACTGACGGCTGGCTATCACGGTGGCCGGCTCCTGTCGTATACCGCCCTCGGCGCCATGGCAGGCACGTTAGGCGCAGGTGTGGAGCACCTCGGTGTCCTGGCGGGCGTGAGTCGGCTCGCGGCAATCGTGGCGGGTTCGCTCATGGTCCTCTGGGGCGTCGACACGCTATTGGCCTGGCGCGGGATCCGTTCCCGTCTGCACGCGCCACCAGTGATGCAGCGCGTCGTCGGCCGGGTGACGCGACGCGTGGCTGACATGCCGGGTGCCTCGCGCGCCGCCATCATCGGACTGGCGACGGCGCTGCTGCCTTGCGGGTGGTTGTATGTCTTCGTCGCGGCGGCGGGTGCGACGGGGTCGCCATTGACGGGCATGTTCGTCATGTTCGTCTTCTGGACCGGGACGTTGCCGGTGATGGCGACAGTTGGACTCGGCCTTCAGCGTCTTGCGGGACCACTCCGTCGCTCACTGCCGGTGGTGACTGCGATTGTCGTGGTGGTCATCGGCCTTCTCACCATCGCCGGTCGCATGCAGCCGCCGTCTGATGGACTGCTGGCAGGCACGCATGTTCATGACGAACGTCGCTGAGCCCCTCTCGCCGGCCGCGGCGATCGAGGTTGCCTGCGCACACTGCGGGCTGCCGGTGCCCGCCGGATACGTCGAAGCTGGCGAGGAGCGGCAGTTCTGCTGCAACGGTTGCCGCACCGCGTGGGCCATCCTCCATGAGCATGGCCTCGAGCGCTACTACGAACTGCCGGATCGCCGCGACCAACCCGTTCGCTCGTCTGGCAGGCGGTATGAGGACTTTGACCATCCCGCGTTTCACACCCTGTACGTGACGACGACGCCGGCCGGCATATCCCGGGTGGAACTCTATCTGGAGGGCGTGCACTGCGGGTCCTGCGTCTGGCTGGTGGAGCGTGTGGCCCTCGTGGCGCCGGGCGTCATCAGAGCCGAGCTGGACGTCAGGCGTTCGCTGGCAACTGTGGAGTGGGATCCTGTGGCGACGCCGCTGTCGGCGGTTGCGCGCACGCTGGATGCGTTAGGCTATCCGCCCCATCCGTTCCGCGGTGTGGTGCGCGAGCGTCTCCGCCGTCTCGAGGATCGCGCCATGCTGGTGCGCATCGGAGTCGCTGGTGCGCTCTCGGTCAACGTAATGCTTGCCTCGCTCGCGCTGTACAGCGGCTGGTGGTCGGGTATGGAAGCGCAGTACGCGCGTTTTTTCCGGTGGACCGCGCTCGGCCTGACACTCCCCGCGCTGTTATGGCCGGGACGCGTCTTCTTCACCAGCGCGTTGGCGGCGCTGCGCACACGGTCGCTCCACATGGACCTGCCGATCGCCGTCGCACTCGGCGCCGCCTTCGCGCGCGGTGCCGTGAACACCGTGCTCGATACCGGACCAGTGTACTTCGACGGCGTCGCGATGCTGGTATTCCTGCTCCTGTGTGGTCGGTACCTGCAGAGCAGGGGGCAGCGCGCGGCGGCCGATTCGGCGGAGCTGCTATTCTCACTGACGCCGGCGACGGCGCGGGTCTTGGGCGCGAATGGCGACGTCCGTGAGGTACCCGCTGAGGGACTCGTCCCCGGTGACGTGGTCGAGGTGCGCGCCGGAGACACGCTCCCCGCCGACGCCGTAGTGGAGTCAGGCGAGTCCGCGCTGAACGTGGCGCTGCTCACCGGAGAGTCGCGGCCAGTAAACGTTAGGACTGGTGACCAGGTCTATGGCGGAACGCTCAACATTGAATCGCGACTTCGTGTGCGCGTGACGCAGCCAGGTGAAAGCAGTCGTCTGGCGGGAATCGTCAGGCAGGTCGAGGAGGGGACGCGCCGCAAGGCTCCCGTCGTGCTCCTTGCCGATCGGCTGTCGGGCTGGTTCACCGGGGTCGTGCTGGTCCTGGCTGGTGTCGTACTCTTCATATGGATGCAAATCGACCCCACGCGGGCCGTCGATAACGCCATCGCGTTGCTGGTGGTGACGTGTCCTTGCGCACTCGCGCTGGCGACGCCGCTGGCGGTGACAGCGGCGATCGGTCGCGCCGCGCGGCGCGGCATCCTCATCAAGGGTGGTGACGCGCTCGAGCGGCTCGCACACCCTTCGACACTCATCCTCGACAAGACGGGTACGATCACCGAAGGGTCCGTGTCGATGGTGCGGTTCGATGGCGAGGACTGGGTGAAGCCACTGGTGATCGCGCTGGAGTCTGAATCCAGTCATCCACTGGCGAATGCGTTCCGGCAGGGCTTCGGGCCCACCATCGTCCCGCCGGTCACGTTCTCACGCCATGTAATCGGTTCCGGCATCATCGGCCGAGTTGAGGGCCACGAGGTCATTATCGGGAAGCCGGGTTTCGTTGCGTCGACGATCGGTGTTGATGCAAACCAGCCGCAACGTGGTGATGGACTGACCGAGGTGTGGATCGCGGTTGACGGTAAACTGGTCGGGCGGGCGCTGTTCGGCGATGCCGTGCGTCAGGATGCTGCGCCGTCGATAAGACGCCTCACGTCAGGTGGCTGGGAGGTCCGGATTGCGAGCGGCGATTCCCAGGGTGTCGTCGACTCGGTCGCGCGCGAGGTTGGTGTCGTCGCGCCGGGCGCGTTAGGCGATGCAACGCCTGAGGCGAAGCTGGCGATCGTCAGTCGCGCGGCGGCCACGTCTCCAGTCGTCATGGTGGGTGATGGCGTGAACGACGCGGCGGCGATTGCGGCGGCCTCGGTGGGCATCGCCGTGCACGGGGGCGCCGAGGCGTCGTTGGCGGCAGCCGACGTGTACCTGACGAGGCCGGGGCTGTCTCCGCTCGTCGAGCTCATCGAGGGCTCACGCCGGACGATGCGGGTGATCCGGCTCGGTATCTGGCTGTCGTTAGGTTACAACGTGGTGGGCGTTGGGCTGGCGATGTTCGGCCTGATCAACCCGCTGGTCGCGGCGGTGATGATGCCGGCGAGTTCGCTCACGGTGTTGCTGATTGCGTGGCGAGGGCGGACCTTTGGGGAGGCGGTGCC
The DNA here is from genome assembly GCA_035646395.1 of Gemmatimonadaceae bacterium. GTDB lineage: Bacteria > Gemmatimonadota > Gemmatimonadetes > Gemmatimonadales > Gemmatimonadaceae > JABWBJ01. The sequence goes on from DASRPK010000138.1 coordinate 57,583, forward strand.
ATGAGTGTGATCTTTCTCGTCCTGCCGCTGGCACTGCTCATTGTCGCCGGTGCCGTGTGGGCTTTTGTGTGGTCTGCGAAGCGGGGGCAATACGATGATCTCGAGACGCCGGCGATTCGAGCGATCCAGGACGATTGAGCTCTGACATGTTTTGCGAGGGAATATGACGGTGCCGCGACAGGAGAAGCTCTCCGACTTCTTTCGACGGTACGCGCTCGTGTCGCTTGGTCCCGAACCGGAGAAGCTCGCCGACTTTTACGACACGAGCTTTCTCGCGGCCGGTCCCAAGGGCGGAGCCGCCTTCAAGAATGACGAGTCGTTCCTGGCATGGCTCCGGGAAGTGCACACGTTCAACGTGCGAAGCGGAATGACCTCCATGACGGTCGGCACCGTCGCCGAGACGCCAATCAGCGCTGAATACTCTCTCGTTACCGTGGAGTGGGCCGCCACCTTTCAGCGGACGGGCGAGTCGCCGGTTCGGTTCAGTATTTCGTACCTCCTTCGCGAGTCCGGGGATAGTTGGAAGGTCGCTGCGTACATCTCGCACGACGACCAGGAGGACGCGATGCGCCGTCACGGCCTTTTGTAGGGTGAATCGCGCGTGTGTGACGATCGCGCCGTAATGTGCGGATCGCCGGATGAAGAGATGCGTCAGGGAACGCGCGCGCCCGAGTGTTTATCTGTTTAGCCGAGGACGCGAGGGAGATGATGAACCGCTGGGTTGCCATACTGGGTCTTTCCGGTGCGCTGGCCGCGTGCAGTGATGACCGTGCTGAGGGGATTGTTGCCGTTCGTCACGAGGTGTTCGCCGGTGAGTGGCGTTCCGTGACGCCGACGCTCGAGTTCCTTCGGCTCACGGTGCAGTCGAAGTCGAGCGAGCCTGACGCACTCGCGGCGCGGCTCACGTTTTCGGGTGTGGCGTGGGAGGGTTCCGGGGCGATTGCCGGCGACTCTCTGGTCCTGAACATGACGCTGGAGGGACAGCCGACGGCGGCGCGGACTCTGGTGGCGCGTGTGGGCGAGCACGGAGGTCTTCGGACGAGATTGGAATCCGGAACCGCACCAGCGCTGGTCGTGGACTTCGTTCGGGAGCGCTGAAGCGTCCAATTAGCGGATCGAAGTCGCCTGGAGGACTCGCGTTCGATTGATCCTCACGCGTTATGAGGATGCCGCGTCGCGCGGGTTCCGGTTGTTTCGTTCTGGAGTGGATACGCCAGGCGGCGGGCGCGAGAAGTTATTGACGAAGGCGCGAAGGCTGATGCGCGCGCGACACTTCAGCCCGCGCACTGTGCAGTCCTACGTGTCGTGGATCCGCCGCTACGCCAGATATCACGGCCTGCGTCATCCGCGTGAGCTAGGCACGGATGAAGTCGTCGCGTATCTCACCCATCTCGCCAACGAGCGGTCTGTATCGCGGTCGACGCAGGCGCAGGCGATGAGCGCGCTGCTGTTCCTGTATCGCGAAGTTCTTGGGCTCCCACTCGATGACGTTCGCAGCGTGGTCCGCGCTCGCGTCCCCGGCAGGTTGCCGGTCGTGTTGTCACGCGTCGAAGTGAGGCGAGTTCTTGCCGAGTTGAAGGGTGACGTCTATGTGATCGCGATGCTGTTGTATGGCGCCGGACTGCGCGTCGGCGAATGTCTCGCGCTGCGGGTAAAGGACATCGACTTTGACCGTCGCGAGCTGACCGTCCGGCGTGGCAAGGGAGCGAAGGACCGGGTGACGATGGTGCCGGCGGCGACGCGGGAGTTGTTAAAGGCCAAGCTGGACCGGGTGAAGCGGCAACACGAGCGGGATCTGGCGAGTGGTGGTGGCGAAGTCGAGTTGCCGGAGGCATTGGCAGTGAAAGCGCCAGGTTGGGCGCGTGACCTGGCGTGGCAGTGGGTCTTCCCCGCGACTCGTCGGTACGTCGATCCGTCGACTGGGCGGCGTCGTCGTCATCACCTGCACGAAACCGTTGTGCAGCGAGCGTTTCGGCAGGCTGTCCTCGCTTCCGGGGTTACCAAGCGGGCGTCGTGTCACACGTTACGGCATTCGTTCGCGACGCACCTGCTCGAGGACGGCTACGATATTCGAACAGTGCAGGAGTTACTGGGACACAGCGATGTGAGTACGACGATGATCTACACGCACGTATTGAATCGGGGAGGTTTGGGCGTTCGGAGTCCTCTTGACCTGCAGGTTCCCGAGTAGGGGATTATCCAGTGTGGTGTTGTGTGTTGTTCATTACCTCGCCAACCTTCCTTCAGGCTAAAACCAAGTTAGGCAGAAACAACTGGGCTCGGCGCTGGTTCCTTCAAATGGCTTCAACACCGCTGCGGAGTCAGTACAGCTGCTTGCTCCTCGGCCCTTGATTCGGTTACCGTTGTTGGGACGCTCGGAGAAGGCCGCCCTAATGACGATTCGACTTCAGTTTTCCTTTGCTGCAGTCCTGGTGGTAGCCGCGTTGGCCTGCATGCCCCCGCGCCCCCGGGATTCGACGCGGGCTCCGAAGCTTCGGCCCTACACGGGCACGAGATGTCGCTTGGTAGTGACCGCCACTGACCCGGATATTCGCCGCAAGTGGGATTGGGAGACTAGGCCTTCCGAGGTGGGGGGCCATGATCGGGACGGACGACGCGTCTGCCGGTGATCGCGAGATCATGCTCTTCACGAACACTCGACCGTTCTGCCTAACAGGCGTTGCAGCTGACGGTGGACTTATGGTACGCGCGGAGGCACTCGCTTCGCTCGTGTCCACCGCGCAATCTTATTGGATCCACCGCAGCTGAACGCTATCCGTTAGGCACCCGACATAGCTTCGTGCGCAGCCGGCAGCAGCCCTGGGCCAGTGAAGCAGCGCGGCCCAATGCCCCGAATGGCCGGCCGAGAGCTATATTCCCCAGTAGCGTCATTCGGAGCACCGATGATCGACCGTGCCCGCGTTATCCATAGCGACCCGGAAATCCTCAGCGGAACGCCCGTCTTCGTTGGAACACGGGTGCCGGCTCAATCACTCTTCGATTACCTCGAAGG
>DASRPK010000139.1:0-4083 GCA_035646395.1 Gemmatimonadaceae bacterium
TCGGCGAGCGAGCGGAAGCCCTGCGACTGAATGGCCGAGAAGTGCACGAAGCAGTCCTTCTGCCCGTTCTCGGGGGTGATGAAACCAAAACCCTTTTGATCGTTGAACCACTTCACGGTGCCGGTGATACGAGACATTGCCACTCCAAAGAGATTGTAGATGTCGGAGTCCGGTAATGCCGTACCATCCGACGATCGTTGTTCGTGGAATCCCTCCACGACGGGTCCAAAACGAGTTCGGATACCAACAAAAAAAGGGCCATCGCGCGATGCGAGGCCCTCCACGAACGTACCGCCCTGCGGGTGTCCTTACTCGCTGCACAATGCTAAAGGGACCCTGATCGGAAGTCAATGTGGTATCACACTCTAGGCTCCTTTGCTCACGCTGCTGGACAGCAAGACAGACACCAGAGGCCAGAGGCCGCAGCAACACCACGAGAGCACTATTCCGGCAAGCATTTTTGGGGTAGAGTCAGCCGCCCGTTTCCCCTGTCCTCTAGCCTCCTGACACTGCCCTATGCCGTTGAGCTGGACCCGCTATTCCAACGACCGTCTGTTACGCATGCGAATCCGGGACCTCGGACTTACCATCGAGGGAACCTGGTTGCAGGAATGCGTCGACAGGCTGTACGAAGAACTGGACGAGCGGCTCCTCCGCCTCAGGCCCCACATCTGGTTGAGCGACGATTGGTTCTCGCCGGCAAACATCCCCGGCTTCGCCATCCCGTTTTACCTGGCCCACCCCCGCCTGCGCCGTCTCGAGCACGACCAGTTTCTCGACGTCGAAGGTGCGTCGCGCGCCGAATGCATGCGGATCATGCGCCACGAGGCCGGGCACGCATTCCAGCACGCGTACCAACTGCAGCGCCGCCGACGCTGGCATCAGCTCTTCGGGAAGTCATCGACCACATACCCCGAGTACTATCGCCCGAATCCAGCCAGCAAACGCTACGTCCAGCACCTGCGCCTGTGGTACGCACAAAGTCATCCCGATGAGGACTTCGCCGAGACCTTTGCGGTCTGGCTGCGCTCGCGCGCCGATTGGCGCAAGAAATACCGGGGCTGGCCGGCGCTGAAGAAGCTCGAATATGTCGACGAGTTGATGGCGGACGTGGGCTGGCGGAAGCCCGTCATCACTTCGCGACGCATCATCGAACCCGTCAGCCGCATTTCCAAGACGCTGGCCGAGCACTATGCCGATCGGAGGCGCAAGTACACGGTAAAGTTCCCGAATACCTACGATGCCGACCTGAAACGCCTCTTCTCAGATGAGAAGCGCCATCGGCATAACGAGGCGGCAGCGTCGTTCCTCCGTCGCAACAAGGGAGAAATCCGCCGACTCGTGTCGCGATGGACCGGTGAGTATCAATACACGCTCGAAGTGGTCCTCAACGACATGATCGGTCGCTGTCGCGACCTGAAACTTCGTGTCGCCAGTCCAGAGAGCGAACTGTTGATGAACTTCTCAGTGCTGCTTACCGTGAAGACAATGCACTTCCTCTACTCGCAAGGGCGGCGCGACTGGATAGCCCTCTGACGCGATGAAGAAACTGCGCGTACTCGCGCTCATGCATCCGGACCTGGTTCCTCCTCCGGATGCAGGGTCGCTGGCCCCCGAGGACCGCTTCCGGTTCAAAACCGAATACGACGTCTGCAGCACGCTCGAACAGCTGGGTCATGAAGTGCGCGCGCTGGGCGTGCAGGACGAGCTGCATCCGATCCGTGACGCGGTTGAGGAATTCACGCCGGACATCGCCTTCAACCTGCTCGAGGAGTTCCAGGGGAACGTCCTGTACGACCAGAACGTCGTCAGCCTCCTCGAGCTGCTCCGTGTTCCGTACACCGGATGCAATCCGCGTGGACTGATCATCTCCCGCGAGAAGGCGCTGTCAAAAAAACTCCTGGTCTACCATCGAATTCGCGTGCCGGAGTTTCACGCGTTTCCGCTGGGTCTCAAGGTCAAGAGACCGCGACACCTCGCGTTCCCGCTGATCGTAAAGAGCCTGACTGAGCACGCGTCGCTGGGAATTTCGAAGGCCTCGATCGTGTACGATGACGCCGAACTGTCAGAGCGCGTGAAGTTCGTGCACCGCCGCATCAAGACGGACGCCATCGCCGAGCAGTTCATTGAAGGGCGCGAGGTCTACGTCAGCGTGCTCGGCAACGACCGGCTCACCGCGCTGCCCGCACGCGAGCTGGTGATTGAAAGTGAACATTCGGACGCGCCGGTCATCGCGACTGAAAAGGTGAAGCACGACCTCCAGTATCAGGAAAGACACGGGGTCGACCAGAAACCGGCGATCGACCTTCCTCCCGCCGTTGAGGCCGCTCTGCCACGCCTCAGCAAACGCATCTATCGGATTCTGGGGTTGAGTGGCTACGCCCGCATCGACTACCGAATCAGTCCCGACGGGCAGATGTGGTGCCTGGAAGCCAATCCGAATCCTGAAATCTCAATGGGCGAAGAGTTCGCGTCGGCCGCCACACAGGCGGGAATCAGCTACCCGGAACTCCTCCAGCGCCTGCTGAACCTCGGCTTGAAGGGCGCCCCCTTCGAAGACTGAGTTTGGGGTCATGAGATCGGGGTCAGAGTCGGTGTCTCTGACCCCGATCGGTTCCTCAACTTCCCTCGCATCTGCTGCGTAAGAGTATCTTGTTCCGGTTGTTCATCTTGCCCTTTCCATCAGAGCTGATTTTTCCCGATGGCTTTTAATGTATTACGGGGCCGACTGGCCCTATCGATGACGGTTTCGCTGCTCGTTGTGGGCCCGGCTCGAGCGCAGGACACTGCTGCTGCCGCCGCTGAACGTCCGACAACCAGCGGCGTGTTTTCGGCCAAACAAGCGGAGCGTGGTGAAGGCGTCTACCGGACCAGTTGCCAGAGCTGCCACGCGAAGAGCGAGTATACCGGCGACACGTTCAAGGTCGCGTGGGTCTCGAAGAGCGCATTCGACGTGTTCGATCAGATTCGGACGACGATGCCCGAGGACAATCCGGGCTCGTTGGAGCGCCAGCAATACATCGATGTCCTGGCATACATCTTTTCGCTCAATGCATATCCGGCTGGCGCCAGCGAGTTACCCGCTGATGACGATGGACTCAAGAAGATCCGAATTGACAGCCCGCCGTCGGAGTTCTCGACTCGCCGCATGTCGCAACGAGACCTGGCGATTCGAGCATTGGGTTCTCGCGCTGCGGCGCACCCGAGGGTGACATTCAGGAAGTAACGCTTCACAACACGAACAGGGAGAAAGCAACGATGGTTCGAGGACGCCACTTTGTGATTGCGATCTCCCTGGCTGCGGCGCTGGTGAGCCGCGCGGGCGCGCAAGCCGGCGGAAGCGCCACGATGGCGCCGACCAATGACCTCCCGAATCCGTACGAAACCATCGCCGGATGGGCGAAGCTGCCCGAGGGACGTACGTGGGGCTCCACGAGCGCCGTCGAGATCGACAAGGACGGCGTGAGCATCTGGGTGGCCGAGCGGTGCGGGGCGAACAACTGCGCAGGCTCGAATCTCGCCTCGATCTTCAAGTTCGACGCGAACGGCAACATGGTGAAGTCATTTGGCGAAGGGATCATCGCCTGGCCGCATGGTATCCATGTTGATCACGAGGGCAACGTGTGGGTGACGGACGCGCGTGATAACCGCCCAGCGCGCGGCCGCGGGGCGCCCGCCGACGCGCCGCCGCCACCGCAGCCGGCAGTGATCTACGGCCACCAGGTTCACAAGTTCAGCCCGGACGGCAAGCTCCTGATGTCGCTCGGCATGAAGGGCGGCGGGCGCGATTCGCTCTACTTCTGGCAGCCTAACGATGTGCTCGTCGCACCGAACGGGGATATCTTCGTCGTCGAGGGTCACTCGTCGAACGCGACCGCCACTGCCAGGATTCTCAAGTTCGACAAGACGGGCAAGCTGTTGAAGACGTTCGGCAAGTTCGGCAAGGGACCTGAGGACCTGGACCAGCCGCATGCGCTGGCGATGGATTCTCGCGGACGCCTCTTCGTCGGCGACCGCGGGAACAACCGCATCCTGATCATGGATCAGGACCTCAAACTGCTTGATACCTGGTACCAGTTCAGC
>DASRPK010000140.1:0-2469 GCA_035646395.1 Gemmatimonadaceae bacterium
CACACTGCCAGCCGGAACCTGGAACTTGAAGGTGACGTACTGGCGCGGCGACTCATACGCGACGAATTCGACCGGGAACATGAAGGGCTCGTTCCACTTCTTGGCGGCGTCGTATCGGACTGCGCGCAAAATCGCGTCCGCATATGTGTCAAACCCGGACCACGTCAGGACGATCCGATCAGGCGGTTTGAAATGCGGCAACTCTGCCAGTGCCTGTTCCCCCACGACCCTCGACTTGACGGTGATGGTGCGAGCATTCGCGTCAAACGCGACCAGCTCGCCCGACCATGAATAGGTTTCGCTGGTCGGTTGCACAGACTGCGCTCCCACTCGAATAGCGGTGAACGCGAGCACACAGAAGGTGGCGATGGCCAGAAGCATCCACGTGTTTCTCATGGTCGACTCCTCCTTTCAGTTAACGGCGGCCGATCCGGCTCGGCCAACCGACCGCAACTTCATTGCCAGTCGACGGCGGTGGAGAAGCTCTGTCGATTCAGATGTTTAGCGGGCTCACCGCCGTTCACCGCATCTGGCCGACATGCATGGCCGCCACACTGCGGGGCGCTTTGCCACGGGTCTCGGGAGATGGAGGTGCGCCGAGCGGCGAGGTGTCCTTACTCAGTTGATCACGCTGGCCGTCTCGAAGGGGTCGTGGTGAGGAGCGCGAGGTTGGATGCGAGGAGGAATCGTGTGGTTGGGCTCACTTGTCAGCGGGCTCATCGCCCAATTTGATTCCGTATCGGTCAGCCATTCGGTAGAGCGTGCGCCGATCGATGCCGAGGATATCCGCCGCCCGCGTCCGATTCCGCCGAACCGCGTGAAGCACGTGCTCGATGTAACGGCGCTCCACTTCTTCGAGCGTAGGGAGATCCTCGAACAGGCCGGAAGGAGTATCGCGACGGGCGTTCTGTAACAGCCCTGTCAGATCGTCTGGTCCCACAACCGAGCCGGGGCTGAACATGACAATGCGTTCGATCGTGTTCTCAAGTTGTCGAACGTTACCGGGCCAGTCGTGCGCCAGCAGGACGTCAAGGGCGCCAGCCGACAGCTCGATCTGTCGACCGATCCTCTTCCAGGCCGCTTGGAGGAATGCGGACACGAGAAGCGGAATGTCCTCGCGTCGCTCCCGCAGTGCCGGCACCCGGATCACGATCACGCTGAGGCGATAGTACAGGTCAGGTCGGAACTGCTGCTCGGCCACCGCTCGCTCGAGATCCCGGTTCGTGGCGGCGATTACACGGTTATCGACTTTGACCTGCCGGCTGGTTCCGACCGGTCGCACTTCACCCTCTTGCAGGACGCGCAGCAACTTGACTTGAAGCGCGGGCGAGGTTTCCCCGATCTCATCAAGGAAGACGGTTCCCCCCTGGGCCTGCTCGAAAATACCCTTGGTATCCGCAACGGCGCCCGTGAACGCGCCGCGAGCATGTCCGAACAACTCGGATTCGAGCAGCGTTTCCGTAATCGCCCCGCAGTTGATCGCGACGAACGGCCGCGCGGCGCGCTGACTGTTGCGGTGGAGGGCTCGAGCCACCAGCTCTTTCCCAGTGCCGCTCTCGCCAACGATGAGAACGGGCACCACGGAGTCCGCCGCCCGGGCAATCTGCTTATACACCGCCAACATGCCAGGCGTGCGTCCGATGAGCTCGCCTGGAGGCACGTCTACTGCCGGGCTCTGGGCACTTGAGCGACCCCCCGCGTGATCGAGTGCCCGCTCAACCGTCTTCTTGACCTCCTCAATGTTGAACGGCTTACTGATGTAGTCGAATGCGCCGGCTCGCACTGCTTCAATAGCGGTCTGCAACGTGCCGAATCCGCTGATCAGCAACACTTGCCCGTCTGGGTTCGCGCCCTTGAATGCACGCAGCACGTCGAGGCCGTTCAACGAACTGTTGAGGTTGATGTCAGAAATGACCAGGTCAAAACGCTCGGTGCGCGCGAGATGCACTGCCCGCTCGGAATCGCTGGCGAATTCAAATTCCCGCCCCGCCGCAGCAAGTACCTCGGCGATGATGCGACACGTATCGCGATCGTCATCAACGACGAGAATTCTGGGCATCGGCACTATCCAACGCAGGAGAGGTCCGTTCTGCCGCCGGCAGGTCGATCGTGAATACCGCGCCTTTCCCTGGCCGATTCTGCGCGCGAATCGTTCCGCCATGGCTGGTGACGACCTGCCGGGCGATGCTCAATCCCAATCCTGATCCTTTGCCTTGCGCTTTTGTGGTCACCCACGGGTCAAAAATGTGACCCAGGAGATCAGGGGGCACTCCACTACCGGTGTCCTCGATCTCGAGACGGAACCTCTGGTTGACACGGTCGAGGCGGACCGTCAGTTTTCCTCCCGAGGCCATCGCGTCGACGCTGTTGGTGATGAGATTGAGCAAGGCCAATTCAAGTTGTACAGGGTCGGCGAGGAATTCTGCCGACTGATTCGGCGTCACCAGTTCGATTTCGACGCCCGCCTCC
>DASRPK010000141.1:0-19610 GCA_035646395.1 Gemmatimonadaceae bacterium
CGCGAGGAGACCATTTTCGAAACGGCCATCGCGATCATCGAAATAGAAATGGTCACACCGATGACACCGGCAATGATGATTCTGGCGATGTTCTCGTCCATGGGCGCTCCAGACTTTTGAGCGAACTTTCCTCAGGTGGAACATACGGCTTCAACGCGCCAGGGGTGTCAGGATGGGGCTTGTACTGGCACCCGCAGCTAGTACTACTACTAGTAACCCAGAACCAGTAACCAGCACTGAGTCGGTATGTCTTCTTCGATCGACGTTCTTCTCCACGAAGACCGGAAATTCCCGCCGAGCGAAGAGTTCCGGCGCGAGGCCCACATCCGCGACTGGTCCGTCCATGAGCGCGCCGCAGCCGATTTCGAGGCGTATTGGGAAGAGGAAGCCCGCAAGCTCGAATGGATCCGCCCGTGGTCGAAGGTTCTGGAATGGAATCCGCCGCGCGCGAAGTGGTTCGTCGGCGGCCAGCTGAACGTCGCGGCGAACTGCCTGGACCGGCACATCGGCACAGCACGCAGAAACAAGGCAGCCCTCGTCTGGGAGGGAGAACCCGGCGACCGCCGTACGCTCACGTATTGGGACCTGTATTGTGAAGTCCGGAAGTTTGCCAACGTCCTGAAGTCACTCGGCGTGAAGAAGGGCGACCGCGTTGGCATCTACCTGCCGATGATTCCTGAAGCAGCGGTGGCGATGCTCGCCTGCGCACGACTCGGGGCGATTCACTCGGTGGTGTTCGGCGGCTTTTCGCCGGAATCGCTTCGCGACCGGATGAACGATGCGAAGGCGAAGGTGGTTATCACCGCGGATGGCGGCTACCGGCGCGGCCAGATCATCCCGCTGAAGCGCAACACGGACAAGGCGCTGGCCGAAGTGCCCACCGTGGAGCATGTGGTCGTCGTCCAGCGCCGGCCTGGCGGGATGGGCGACGAGTCGTTCGCAGAAATGATGGATGGACGGGACCATTGGTGGCACCGCCTGATGCTCCACGCGTCGATGGACAATGAGCCGGAGCCGATGGACGCCGAAGACGTCCTGTACATCCTCTACACGTCAGGCACCACCGGGAAGCCGAAGGGCATCGTGCACACGACGGGCGGTTATCTCACCGGCGTTACGACGACGATGCACGACGTCTTTGACCTGCGCGAACATGACGTCTTCTGGTGCACGGCGGACATCGGGTGGGTGACGGGACACTCGTACGTCGTGTACGGTCCACTCGCGAACGGCGCGACATGCCTCATGTACGAGGGCGCGCCCGACTGGCCCGAGCGGGACCGGTTCTGGGAGATCTGCGAGCGACATGGCGTGACGGTGTTCTACACGGCTCCCACGGCGATCCGCGCCTTCATGAAGTGGGGCGACGAGCATCCCGCGAAGCACGACCTGTCGCGCCTTCGCTTGTTAGGCAGCGTGGGGGAACCGATCAACCCCGAGGCGTGGATCTGGTACAACGAACATATCGGCCACAAGCGCTGCCCGATCGTGGACACGTGGTGGCAGACCGAGACCGGGGCGATCGTCATTTCGCCGCTGCCAGGCGTCACCGAGACCAAGCCGGGAAGTGCGACGAAGCCACTCCCGGGGTATTCGGCCGCTCTGCTCGACTCGGAGGCATCCGAGATTCCCGTGGGCGGCGGACTGCTCGCGCTCACACGTCCCTGGCCATCCATGTTGCGCACGATCTGGGGAGATGACGACCGGTACGTGCAGACCTACTTCACGAAGTGGCCGGGCCGCCCCGATCTGTATTTCCCCGGCGACGGCGCCAAGGTCGACGAAGACGGCTACTTCTGGATCCTCGGCCGCGTCGACGACGTGCTGAACGTGGCGGGCCACCGGATCGGCACGATGGAGGTCGAGTCGGCGCTGGTGGAGCACCCTGCGGTCGCCGAAGCCGCCGTGGTCGGGAAAACGCACGAGCTCAAGGGGCAGGCGATTTCGGCATTTGTCACGCTCAGGCTGGGGCAGACTCCGTCCGTTGCGCTTCAAGCCGAGTTGAAGGAGTTCGTCTGCCAGAAGATCGGCGCGCTGGCCCGGCCTGACGACATCCTGTTCTCGGCGGACCTGCCGAAGACGCGCTCCGGGAAGATCATGCGCCGCCTGCTCCGTGATATTGCTGAGGGGCGGGCGTTAGGCGATACGACGACGCTTGCTGATCCGGCCGTAGTCGCTTCGCTCAAGGAACAATACGAAGAGAAAGAGAGCTGAGCTGCGTGCTGATTGCTGATTGCTACTGCTGCACGTTGCGTGCTGGTGCTGGTGCTACGAAGCTCCAGCACCAGCACGCCGCAACCTGCATCAGCAATCAGTAATCAGCACGCAGCCCAGCTTATTGTGGCCGGCTTCTCCACTCCATCACCGACACCACGAAAATCAGGGTAACGAGAATCGCGCTGACCACACAGAAAATGCAGATCGCATTGATCACGTAGAGCTCGAGGTACGTGAGCCAGGCGGAGAAGACCACTCCCCAGCCCGTCAGCGCCAGCAACGCGTGGCTCACCCAGGGCTCATCGACAAACCGCTCAGTGGTGCCTAACAACGCGACCGCGAACAGCGCGACGTAGAAGCCGACGCCCCAGACCGCCACCGGCAATCCGAGCAGGGTCGCCCACTTGCTCAGCTGCACCGTTTCACACCCGCCGGCGCCGCAGGCGAGCGTGCCGATGTAGCCCAGCTTGTACAATGCCAGGTACGTGGCGACGCCCAGCCCGCACAGCGCCAGGGCCGCGATGATCATCCGCTTGGTCATGGCGCCTGCGTTGACGTGCGACCGATCACTGCTTCGCGGGCGGTGGTCCCTTCTTGAGCGCCGTATCGCCGCCTAACGGCGTAACCGGGCTCGCGGCCGCCTTCGCGGCAGCCGAGTCGACGTACGCCTTCACCTGGTCAAAGCCGATGGCGCCGGGGAGCAGCTTGTCGCCAATGATGAACGTCGGCGTGGACTGGACCAGCCTCCGTTCCCCTTCGCGCTGCGTGGCGGCGATGTTCAGCTTGTACTTCTGCGAGTCGTAACACTCATCCCACTGCGACATGTTGATCTGGAGATCGCGGGCCAGCCGGCTGAGGACCGCCTTCGGCTTGTTCGTGACCATCCCGTTCCACTGGTCCTGCGTTGCGAAGATCTGGTCGTGCATCTCCCAGAACTTCCCCTGCTCGTTGGCGCATGCGGCCGCCATGTGGGCGTCCCACGTGTTCTTGTGGATGGCGAGCGGGAAGTCCATGAACCGGAACCGCGCCTGTCCGGTCTCGACGAGCCGCTTCCGCACGTCGGGCTCCGTGAGGGTGGCGAATGAGCCGCACGCCGGACACTCGAAATCGGCGAATTCGAGGATTTCAACCGGAGCCGTGGCGCTGCCGATCAGGTATCCGCTGGCCTCGGGCAACTGAATCGTCGGATCGACTGTGATGACACCGAACGATTTCGTTTGCGTCATCTGCCAGCCGATGAAGACGACAGCGGCCAGGGCGATCGCGCCGAGCAGCAGGTAGAAGGGTTTTCGGTCGTTCGAACGCACCGGGACCTTCTTCCCGCCGGATGCGCCCTTCGCACCCGGTGCACCCTTTCCGCCCTGCTGTTTTACTTGTTGTCCGGATCGTCCTCGTCCGGCGTCCATTCGGTCTTTTGCCATTCGGTGGTCTCGGATTGGGATTCGGCTACGATCCGTCGATGCTCGGCGATTTCGGGCGTGTCAAACGTCGCGCGCACTTCGTAGGTGAAGAGCTCACTTCGAATATCGCCCATCATCTGCAGTAACTCCCCGGGGTCAGCGAGGAGCTTCCCTGCCTCGTCCAGCTCACGGATCCTGCCAGCCAGTAGTCGAAGCAGTGCCTCAAGGCGCCGGGCACGGTCTTCGCCGTACGTCTCTTCAGTCATTGGACGGAGCAAGTTATGAGGGCGGCGGCTGGACAGTCCAGCGCGGCAGCATGCGCAGTCGGAACTGCAAATGCCCACCCCGTCGGGACATATCGTGTCAGTCTGACCCTGTTAGCCACGGCTCATCTCGTTTGAATGACGCATCTCGGCCGGTTACCGAAACTCGAACGAAACGATCGCGCCTTGCGTAGGTACAACGGTGTCACCACACGGTTTATCTTTGGACGTTGTTTTCACAACACATACCCGGGATTAATGGCAAAGAGACAGATACGTCGTCCGCGTGAAGCCGCGGCGCCGACCCCTTTCGAGGAGGCCCGCGACGAGATGTTCCAACACATCATGCAATGCGGTGTGATCGGTTGCGAACCGGAGGATCAGGCTCAGTGGTTCGACGACACGATGCGGTACATCGCCGACAGATTCAGCGAGCTGACGCAGAAGGAGCTCGGCCAGATCAGGGTGCTTGGCGAACGATTCGTCCAACCGCCCAAGGCCACTCCAGCGCCGGTCGCTACCGCGGTCTAGCTGATTAAACCGCCCTCGTTTTCGGGGGCGGTTTCGTTTTCAGCGACGGCCGAGGGGGACTCGTCGTGTTGCCAGCGTGAGGCGGAGCCCACCGGCCAGCGCGGCCTCGATCGCGAAGGTCGACCGTCCGTGCGCCGGCAATTCCACTCCCGCCCCTAGAACTAGGCGGGATTGCCAGTCGCGGAACGTATCATGGTTCGCCGCGACGCCGCCGATGCCATAGAGACCGAAGCGCGTGCTGCGCAGGGGATCCATGTGAAAACGCCCCTGGATCTCGCCGCGATAGCTGTCGCTGGACGATCCGTCATTCCAGGCGCGGCCAAAGCCCGCCAGGACAGCTACGCGGAAATACGTTCCGGACGTAACGTGAACGCCTGCTGAGACCTGGGCGGTCGTGACGTCGCCGGTGACGACGTCGGCCCGCAGTTCCGGGAGCACCCGTCGACGCGCCGGTGGAGTCTGACCGAGCGCGGGAGTCGCGGCAGCGATCAGCAAAGCGGTTGCGATTGAAAGCCTTGCACGCGGCATCCCGGAATCGTAAGCGCGCTTCGCGCTTTGCGCTCATCGACTGCTCTTTGCGCTTTGCGCTGATCAACTAGTTTCAATTCGTGTCCAGTCCGGCACCGTCGGAAATCACGCACCTCACGGCGGACTTCATCGGGGCTTCCGCGCAGCAACTGGGCGACCAGTCGCTCATCAGCGGAATCCTGGTCTCCGCCGCGGGAGCGTCGGGCATGAAGGCAACCGGCCCGCCGACGGTGATCGCGCACCCGGACGGCGGCCTGAGTGTCATCCTTCCACTCGACGGCTGCCACATGTCGGTCCACACGATGCCCGCTCGCGAGCTGGCGATCCTGGACGTCATTGCGTTGCCGCCGCATGACCCGCGTCGCGCGCTGGACGTGATCGCGCGCCGGTTAACCGCCAAAACCGTTCGCGCCGAACAACGCACCCGAGGCTGAATGAGTTGAAGCGTTGAAGAGTTGTGAGTTGATGAGTAGATGATTTTTCGTTCGCTGTTCAGTTCTTCAACTCGTCAACTCGTCAACTCGTCAACTCGCAATGATGGAATCTTTTCGTGGCTTTGGTCGCGGTGCGCTGACGTTCCTCCGGCAGCTCAAGCGGAACAACAAGCGGGAGTGGTTCCAGGCGAACCGCGAAACGTTCGACAACGAAGTGCTGGTTCCGTTGAAGCTGCTCGTCGAGGAGCTTGACGTTCGCTTCGCGAACTTCGCGCCCGAGTTTGTGGGTGACCCGAAGCGTTCGATCTTCCGCATCTACCGCGACGTGCGCTTCTCCAAGGACAAGTCACCGTACAAGACGCACGCCGCGAGCTGGTTCAAGCACCAGAATGCGAGTCACGGCGTGGGAAGTGAGACGCACGGCGGCGGTGCCGGATTCTATTTCCACCTCGAACCGGGTGGCGAGTCGCTGGTGGCGGGCGGTATCTGGATGCCGCCGCGCCCAAGCCTGAATCAGCTCCGCGAGTCAATCGCGGCGAAGCCGGACGACTTTGCGAATTCTATGAGTGGTTCCAGCTTCAAGCGGCGCTTCGGAAAGCTGAGCGAGGAAGCGATGTTGTCTCGCCTGCCGCGCGGCTTTGCCCCGGGTCATCCGGCGGAAAAATGGTTGCGATACCAGTCGTTCACGGTCCACGCGATGCTGAGTGACGACGAGGTGCTCCACAAACGCCTGGCTGATCGCGTGGAGAAGGAGTACAAGACGATGCTTCCCTTCGTGCGGTGGCTCAATCGCGCGTTAGGCTACAAGGAGGCGGACCGACGTTGAACAAGTTAGAGGCCAGAGGCCAGAGGACAGAGGCCTGATCGACCCGCTTCTAGCCTCTAGCCTCTGGCCTATTTCCCACGCACAATCCCCTCCACTCGACGCTCAGGGTCGAATGCGCTCACGGCAAAGCGCTGGATGTCGTCAGCCGTGACGGCCAGCATTCGCGACTCGTACAAATCGAGCTCCTCGAGTCCCTCGCCGAACAGCCACGCGTCGATCAATTCGGCCAGGACCGCCGCGCCACTTTGCTGCGCGATCGCGTGGGAACCCAGTGCATAATGCGTGGCACGAGTGAGCTCCTCAGGCGTGACCGGGTATTCACGCAGTTTCGCGAATTCCGCCAAAAGGGCCTGTCTGGCCTCGTCTTCGCGAGCCGGTTCCGTCGCGATATAAGCGGTGAACATTCCGGCCTGCACGCGCTCGGTCGCCCAGGCCTGGACCGTGTACGCGAGGCTCCGCTTGTCGCGAAGCTCATCGAAGAACCGCCCGCCAAGTCCGCTCGCAATCAGCGTGAGCGAGCCAACGGCGTATCGATGCGGGTCACGTCGCCTTGGTCCGGGAAATCCGATCGCCAGCGCAGTCTGCGCCTTGTCTCGAGTTTCGAGCCGTAGCGTCATCGACTGCGGCCACGATGGAGGCGCCGGATGGACCGCCGCGGCAGACGAGATTTCGGCGAAGGCATCGGCCAGCGCCTGCGCCAGCTCTTCTTCGGGCACATCCCCCACGGCAGCGAGGACTCCGGCTGACGAGAGAACCGACTCTTCGTGCCAGCGTCTCAATTCCTCTGCCGTGATCTCGCGCAGGGAATCTTCGGTGCCGAGTAACGAACGGCCGTATGGATGCCCTGGAAACGCCGCTTCCATCGCCAGGCGCACAGGAAACCGGAGCATATCGTCCCTGAGCTGCGCGAGCTGAGTCAGGGCAATCGCGCGTTCCGTGTCGAGTACGGCCGCGTCGAAGCGCGGGTGTTGCACGACATCCTGAAGCAGGTTGACGGCGTCGCGCCAACGGGAATTCGGGACGGTGAACGTCCAGCCCCCACCGTCACTCGCGACGCTGGTGCCAATGCTGCCGCCGAGCATTTCCGATTCGGCCGCGATCGCGTCAGCGCTCCGGGTGCGCGTGCCTTTTATCGTTGCCCGCATCATCAGCGTGCCGATGCCGGCGATCTTCGCCGGTTCCACCGCGGCACCGCCGGCGGAGTACAGCCCGAGGTTCACCATCGGCGCGCCCAGGCGACGCCTGACGAGTATTGGAAGTCCCGAGGGGGCGCGAAACACCCTGATCGACCCGACGGTGCGCTCGAGTGTCACCCGCGATACACGGGCGGGCATGGGTGCCGTATCCGGCGGCATGACCGGCTGCACGACAAAGCCAGCGCTCCGGCCACTATCGAGCTGCGGCCGCACTTCCTCCGGCGGCATCTCGAAAACCGCCTGCGCACGCGGACGATAGACGAGCATCGATGCCTGGTCCGGATCGAGGTACCTGGCAACCGCGTTATGCACTGCTCCCGCGTCAAGCGACATGACCTGATCGAAATACGCCGCGGCCTTTTCCCAGCCCCCGAGGGCTTCCCATTGGGCCAGAAAATCGGCCTGGCCCTCCATGGTCTCCTGCCGGCGCAGCCACCGCGCTTCGAACAGATGCTGTACACGCTCGACCTCGAACGACGACGGTGGCGACTCGCGCAAGGCCATGACGTTCACCCACGTCGCCCTCGCCGCATCCCGGGCACGCAGCGGGTCTCCCTCCGTGCGAACACTGAATACGCCGACATCTCGTGGGGTGTGGTTCCCCGCGGTCACTTGCGAGGCCAGCTCGCGTTCGCGCACGCCGCGATACAGTCGCGAGCCGCGACCATCGGTGAGCAGTGCTGCCGCGAGGTCCAATGCAGGCGTGTCCGGGTGCTCCGGGCCCGGAGTTCTCCACGCCATCGCCACCTGCGTTTGGGTGATGTCACCCGCCAGCTCCCGGTACCGGAACCCGGGTAGTGTGTCTTCGCTGGGCCCCACGTCGCGTTCCACCGGCTCGTCAGGCAGCGAGCCGTAGAGACGAGTGACGTGGCCGATCGCTTCTCCCGTATCGACGTCGCCGGCAACGACGAGAATGGTATTCCGGGGCCGGTAGTAGTTCCGGTAGAACCGCAGCATGCGGTCCCGCGTGAGCAATCGCAGCCCCTCTTCATCACCGATGCGCCACCGACGATAGCGGTGCTGGTCGTGGAGCAGCGCGAATAAGGACTCCAGCGCCACTGCCGGCGGCGAATCCAGCTTCCGCTTCGCTTCCTGGATGATGACCTCGAGCTCCCGCGCCAACTCGTCGGCGTCGATCAGCGAATTGGCGTACGCATCCGCCTGGATTTCCAGGCCGCGGAGGAATCCGGAACTCGGAAGAACGGTCTCGTACGCCGTGTGATCGTAGATCGTGTGCGCATTCAGGTACCCGCCGCTGGCTTTTGTGTCGCGGGCAATCTCGCCGACCCCGCGCGTGGGCGTGCCCTTGAAGTACATGTGCTCGAGCACGTGCGAGATGCCGACGTCCGAGTCCGGCTCGTCGAAATAACCGGCATTCACCCACGTCACGATGGCTACCACGGGCGCGCCGTGATCCTCGCGGACGAGGACGGTCAGGCCGTTAGGCAGGACCGTCCGGGTGACGGGCAGATAAGGGAGCAATGGGGTCAGACTCCATTGATCGGTGGAAACGAAGCAGGAGCAATGGAGTCTGACCCCATTGCTCCTGCCTGAGTGCCTGAAGCTGGTCTACTTGAGGATTCGCAGCAATCCAGCGTCAGCAGCACCGCGAATGAAGCTCTCGGCATCGCCGGTCGGGATCACAACTCCGGTGAGCGAGAAGCCGCGGCGCGCTTCGTTCATCATGAATTCCTGAATCGGGCGCCCTGACCATGCCCCAACAGAATCGCGCATCTTCGCGACGATCTCCTCCCAGGTGCCATCGAACGGACGACCGTCCTTGAGGATCCGGTGATTGATGCCGTCGTGCCGCGAGTCGGCCAGTCCAGCCAGCATCTGGCCGAAGAGCTCGAGCTGGTTGCGTGCATCGACCTGCGCGTTCTCGAGCGCCCGCTGTTCGATTTCGGCGAGGAGATCATCGATCGGATCCGGATCGCCGGCGAGTTCAGCCAGCCTCATTTCCCAGCGACGCACGTCGGGATGTTCGTCACTCAGGCGATGGATGGTTTTTTTCAACTCGATCAGCCGCCAGATCCCCAGTTCTTCCCAGTGATCTTCGGGCGCAGTCCGATCCAGGTGGAACAACGCAGCTTCGAGCTCGCCGCGGTCATACAGAATGTTCCCGAGGTAGATGCGGGCTTCGGCGTTGTCCGAGTCCAGCGTCAGCGCGCGGCGGAGCGTCGCAATCGCTGCGTCGTCCTCGCCCAGGCGATGCTGCGCGAACCCCACCAGCGCCACTGCCTCCGCAGATTCCGGCGCCTGACGAGCGGCGATCTCGAAGAAGTCGCGCGCCTCTGTGACAAGTCCATCGCGGAACAGGGCGCGACCGACCTGCAGCATCAGCTCGAGATCGTCCTCGTATCCCAGGTCGAGGACGCGACGGAACGCGCGAAGCGCGTCAGCCGTCTGGCCGAAGCGAAGCAGCGTCTCGCCGTATCCGGCCAGCGCGTCTTCGTGATCGCCATCCAGGACCAGTGCTTCCTCAAAACTGTGCCTTGCCCACGCAAACTCTTCCCGGGCAAGCCTGGCGTACCCTACGCCGATATGCAGTTCTACGGCATGAGGATACAGCGTGAGTCCCTCGCGCAACGTCGCCAGTGCTTCATCGTACCTGGCGTCGTTATACAGGGTGTGCGCGCGTTCATCGTACTCTTCGGAACTCATGAACGGTGCAGACATCTACTTGGTCACCTCGTGTTCGAGACGACGTGCGACGCACATACTACATCTGAAACGCAGGCGAGTTCAACGGTTGCCTTTTTCCAACCCCGCCTGACGACGGAACAGATGTGACACCCGTCCGCCAAGCGACGCTTCGGCGCGCGTGAGGGTAACGTCAGGCGCATTTCAACGTCTAACAGGAACGTTCGCACCTGCCCTGCTTCCTGCTTCCTGAGTTCCGCTTGGTTCCACGCCTTACGAGTCATCCCGGCGCGCCAGTTCCACGGCTAATTCGGCGGCGAGGCGTGCGTTCGCTTCGAGCAGCGCGAGGTTGACGCTGATGGATCGGCCCCCCGTGGACCTTGCAAGCTCGGACAGGACCCACGGCGTCGTCGCGGCGCCCCGAATGCCCGCGTGACGAGAAGCCTCCAGCGCCACGGTGATCGCAAATTCCACTTCCTCGCGAGGAAGCGCAGAGTCGGCAGGGGGTTGCTGGACGACGAGCATCGCAGCCGGATGCCCCAGCTCACGCTGCGCCCGAAAAGCGGCGACAATCTTTTCCACATCGTCCAGGCGCGCCGGCACCGGCATCCCCGTGCTGGCATAGTGGAAACCGGGAAACTCGCTGGTTCGGTAGCCAATCACCGTGATGCCGAGTGTCTCGAGCCGCTCGACGGTCGCCGGCACGTTGAGGATCGACTTCGCTCCGGCGCATACAACAATTGCCGGTGTGCGTGCCAGCTCGATCAGATCCGCTGACTCGTCGAACGCCGAGTGGTGCACGCCGCCAATTCCGCCGGTCGCGAACACCCGGATGCCGGCGACGTGGCAGATGATCAGCGCGCCGGCCACGGTCGTCGCCGCATCCTTGCCTTCCGCGACCGCGACGCCCAGGTCACGGGCCGACGCCTTGAGCACGTCAGTGCCGGCCAGGAACCGCCGCAATTCATCAGGTGTGATACCGGCGGCGGCCTGTCCCTGCACCACGGCGGTGATGGCGGGAACTGCGCCGGCACCACGGACGCCCGCCTCCATCCGCGTCGCAGCTTCGGCGTTATGCGGCGCCGGAAGTCCCTGCGCCAGGACCGAACTCTCCAGCCCGACGACTGGTCGCCCGGTTTCCAGCGCCTGCCTGACGTCGGGCGCCAGCCGTACGCTGGCCGGATTGGTGCCCGTGCTACTTCCCCTCGTCCGCGAACTGCTCGGCGAGCAATGTGTCGACCTTCTCGCGTTCGCCGGACGTGTGATCCCAGATCGCCAGGACCTTGATGCGCTCACCAGCCCATGCGTCAAACGACTTCGTCGCGTTCTTGGCGACCTTGATCTCGTGTCCGTCCTCGAAACGCAGCACGATTTCGGGATACTTCTCGTTGTGGTACTGCTTCCTGAGTTTCTTGGGAGGCGTGGGCATGAAAACCGGATGTGGGATGTGGGATGTGGGATGTGAGACGTGGATCCCCTAGTACGCTAACCGGTCGAATGAGTTACGTCACGACAGACGCCCGGCCTTCGTACTTCGACCAGGCTCCGGTTGCCAGGATCTCATCAATCGCGGAAACCGCGTCTTCGAGCTCCTCGTCTCGCGTATAGAAATGCGGAGCGATGCGAATCCCGGCGCCCGGGCGAAAGTCGACAAGGATATCACGGTCGAGCAGGGATTGGGCCACTTCGTACGCGTGCGGGACATCGAACGCCACGGTTCCGCCGCGCCGTGCCGGCTCGCGCGGCACGTTACAACGGAACCCGCGAGCGTCCGCCAACTCCAGAAGTCGACTCGTCTGCCGGACACTTTTTCGACGGATAGCATCGATGCCCGCGTTCTGCACGATTCGAGGTCCCTCGATCGCCGCATATATGGAAGGAATGGCGGGCGTTCCTCCCAGCCAGCGATACGAACCATCGGTGTACTCCATGTCCGGCTCGAACGAAAACGGGCGAGCGTGCGCTAACCAGCCGGTCAGCGCCGGTTCCAGTTGCGCCGTCGTTTCGGGCCGGGCATAGGTGAAGCATCCTCCGGGTCCGCCGCACAGCCATTTGAGCACACCGCCGGTCAGGAAGTCCGCGCCACTCGCTCTGACGTCAACGGGCATCACACCGACTGAATGGAACGCGTCGAGCGATACGAGCGCTCCGGCGTCATGTGCGTGTCGCACTACCTTCGCGACATCGACGATCCAGGCCGACTTGAAGAAGACGTGTGAAATGGCGACGAGCGCCGTGCGCTCATCGATCGCGGCGCAGAGACGATCTTCGTCGATCGACACACCATCTTCTGACGGAACCACCACGATCTCCGCACCGAGGCGGCGGGCGAGGCCATCATAGACATACCGCACCGACGGAAAGTCGAGCGCCGTCATGACGATCCGGTTCCTGGGCGCGCGATACTCCAGGGCCGAGAGAATCGTCGCCTGCGCCAGTGTAACGTTAGGCACCATGACCACTTCGCCCGCACGGGCGCCTATGAGCGGAGCGATACGATCGCCGACGTCGCCCGACATCGCCCACCACTCGCGTGACCAGGCGCGCACGCCGTGCGTGGCCCACTCGGCTGCGTATTCGGCCAATTTCCCGGGCACGCCACGTGGCATCGCGCCCAGCGAGTTGGACACGAGATAGTTTGTTTTCGCGAGGATGGGAAATTCGCCGCGAAACTCGAGCAGGGGATCGTGGTCGCTCATCGCACAGAAGGTAGTCAGGATTGCGTTCCGGTGCTTCTGTTCGTATACCCGCTTACCCGTTTACCCGTTTACCCGTTTACCCGTTTATCCGACAATGCCCCACGTAACGGTCGAAAAAATCACCACCGTCCTTGCCGTCGAGCGCGTACAGCCGAGCCTCGACTTCTGGCAGTATCGGCTTGGATTCGAGTGCACCGTCACGGTGCCGCACGAGGACACCATCGGCTTTGCAATCCTGACGAAGGGAAATACCGAGATCATGCTGCAGAGCGTGGCCAGCATCCTTGCCGACCTTGGATCCAGCAGCGGCGAAGTGAATGGACGCTCGGCGGCGCTTTTCATCGAGGTTTCGGATCTGGCCGCCGTTGAGGCCGCGCTGGGCGGCTATCCTATCGAGATGGCGCGGCGGACCACGTTTTACGGCATGCACGAGATAGGCGTACGCGAGCCCGGTGGACACTTCATCGTTTTCGCCCAGCGCGCCTAGCGAGTCTCAGTCGGCCAGTCGCTTGACCGCAGCTCGTGCCAGCGTGACGTAGGAGTCAACGGCGTGCTCGAGCTCTTCCACGCTCACGTGTTCGTCGTCGGTGTGCGCGACGTGAACCGAACCGGGACCGTAGAGATACGGCGTTTCCCAATTCGTGAGCGAGGGAAGGTCAGTCGCGAATGCCGCGACAGAAGTTGGAAACCCGTATGGCTTTGGAATCGAACCGGTGGTACCGTCACGCCCTGCTCCAGCACCGCGCGTCCCTCGGCCCAACGTTGAAGCAGTGGAAACACTTCCTCGGCCGGCGTCACGAGGCGCGCCATCAAGCGCGCTTCGGCGGACGGGTGGTATAAGCGCAGTGTCGCCAAAGATCAGTCGGCGCTCCGCATGCGATTGCGCGAACTCGCCCATGCACGGCCGCGGTTCGGCTATCTCCGGCTCCACGTGTTGCTCCGTCGCGAAGGCTGGTTCGTGAATCGGAAGCGCGTGCGACAGTTACCGACTGGAAGGATTGCAACTCCGGCATCGGTGCCGCCGGCGGAAGCACATGGCGTTGCATCGAGGCGCGGCTCCGGTCCCGACGGCGCAAGCGCAGCGCTGGAGCATGGATTTCGTACACGATCAGTTGTTCGACGGCCGGCCGTTCCGGATTCTCACCGTGATCGATCACTGGAGTCGCGAGAGTGTGGTACTGGAGTGCGGGTTTTCGCTGGGTGGCCGGGACGTGGCACAAACCTTGGAGCGCGCGATTTGGCGCTACGGGCGACGGGCTTCGATCACCTGCGATCACGGGAGCGAATTCACCTCGAAGGCATTGGAAGCGTGGGCCTACGCGCGCGGCGTGCTGCTCGACTTCACCCGGCCTGGGAAACCCACGGACAACAGTCACATCGAGTCCTTCAACGGCCGGTTGCGGGACGAGTGCCTGAACATGCAGCAATTCCTAACGCTTGACGACGCGAAGGCCAAGGTCGAAGCTTGGCGGCGGGACTACAACGAGCACCGTCCGCATAGCTCGCTGGGGCACCTGACCCCCAGGGAGTTTGTGCAAACCCGTCAGGGCAATCAGGACCTAACGGCGACAGCTATTCCAGCTTAGACCTGTCTACAAACGGGACCAACGTCAGCACCCCCGAAAGTCTGCCTCTCGACTGTCTACTGGATAGGGGAGCTTACCGTGGCACCCAACCGCTGAAACAAGTATCAGGGAGTGGCTTTAATCATCATGCTCGATTCCATTTCCGTCCGGACCCATCTAGTTCGGTTGTCGAAGATTCAACTTTTTCTATCTATTTAAGAACATTTGTGGTCGCGTCGGACGAGCGAACGTAGCACACAGCGCACGCCACTTGTCGTCACGAAGTGAGGTAGTAAGGGCCGACGCGCGTAGCCTAACGACTCTCAGTCCGGAAGCTGCGCCACCGACGCTGTCGCGAGTCGGACGTAAGACTCCACCGCGCCTTCGAGCTCGGCGACGCTCACATGTTCGTCGTCCGTGTGAGCGACGTGCACGGAACCGGGACCGTACAGGTACGGCGTTCCCCAATTGGTGAGCGAGGGAAGGTCAGTCGCGAAGGCTGCGACCGAAGTCGGAAACCCGTCAATGCCTTTTAGCCGAACAGGTGGCACGGTCACTCCCTGCTCCAGTACGGCGCGTCCCTCAGCCCAGCGTTGAAGCAGTGGAAAAACTTCCTCCGCCGGCGTCACGAGGCGCGCCATCAAACGGGCTTCGGCGGACGGGGCGATGACGTTGTCGGCCACTCCACCGGAGATGGCCCCGATGTTGATCGTGGTGCGGCCGAGCACCGGATCGGACGGCAATGGAATCGAGTCGAGCTCCGTCAGCATGCTCACGAGCCGTGCAATGGCCGAGTCGCCGAGCTCGGGATAGGCCGAATGTGCGGCGCGGCCGGTGGTGCGCACGATGGCGCGCATGGCTCCCTTCGTGCCTAACGCCAACGTGCTTTCGGTTGGTTCGCCGTTGATGAGCACGCGGGGACGCTTCGTCAGGTGTGTGGCCGCCCATTGGTTCGCGGCGCGCGCGCCGTCGTGTGTCGTCTCCTCACCCACGACGAAGAGCAGGGCGACCGCGACGCCCGCCTCCCGCAGGCGTTCGCCAGCCACGCACATCGACGCCGCGATCCCCTTGGCGTCACAGGCGCCGCGCCCCGAAATGCGATCGCCGTTCAGTCGCGGAGGAATGAATGGGGGAACGGTATCGAGGTGCGTCGAGAGCGTGACGTCGGGGTCAGGTCGCGAGCGCGCCAGCAGGCAGTCGCGGCCGCCGGCGACCGGAATGCGCTCTACAGACCAGTCCCTGGATTCGAGCAGCTCTTCCATGGCATTGATGACTCGCGACTCGATGCCAGTCGTGGAGTCGATGGCCATCAGTTTCTGCGTGATTTCGGCGACGGAAGGCAAGGCAGTTGAAAAGGGCGAAGCGCAAAGTGGTTGTTACCCGTGTTACATCATAACAACTTTGCACGTTGCGCTTATCAACTCACATGCCATGCGTACCATACTTCTGCTAACCGCACTGGTGTCGACGGGACCACTGCACGCCCAGACACCCGCCCGTCGTCCCGCCTGGGAATGGAGCGAGGACACGATCAGGAAAGTTGTCGGCGCCGTTCGCGCCGGGCGCAGCCTTCAGCCGAAACAATGGCCGGGTGGGGCAAGAGTCGCGGTCCTGCTTTCCTTCGACGTCGATAACGAATCGGTGTCGCTGCGATTCGGGGAGCCGACGATCGGCGCGTTGTCGCAGGGAGAGTACGGCGCGCGTGCCGCGCTGCCGCGCGTCGTCAAACTCCTCGATCGCGAACGGATTCCGGCGTCATTTTTCATTCCAGCTGTGAGCCTGATGCTCCATCCCGAGATGACCGACGTCATCAAGGCCGCTGGTCATCACGAGTTCGCGGTGCACGGCTGGATACACGAGATGAACACCGCTGTACCGGCTGACGTCGAGCGCGATCTCGTCAGGCGGGCATTTGATTACCTGACGAAGGTGACGGGCACGAAACCGGCCGGCTATCGCGCGCCATCCTGGAATTTCTCGCCCGCCACGTTGTCGATCATTCGCGAGCTCGGATTCACCTACGAAAGCTCGATGATGTCCGACGACCGCCCGTATGAGCTCCTGCAGGACGGCCAGCCAACGGGCATCGTCGAAATACCGGTCGAGTGGATCCTGGACGATGCGCCGCTCTTCAACGTGCAGGGCGCGAACTACGCTTCGCCGCGGGAAGTTGCCCAGGTATGGATCGATGAATTCGACAAGGCCTGGGATGAGCGCACGATGTTCGTGTTGACGATGCATCCGCACGTCATCGGCCACCGGTCTCGCATCGTCGCGCTCGAATTACTGATCGACCACATCAAGAAGAAGGGCGGCGTCTGGTTCGCGACGCACAAGCAGGCCGCGGAGTATGTGAAGAAGGAAGCGGGGATGAAGTAGGGGTGCAAAGGGTGCAAAGGGGTGCATAGGGTGCAACTGACAGATCTTTCGCACCCTGCGCACCCTTCGCACCCTATTTCAAAAACCGCTTCGCCAACTGCTCGAGCCGCTCATCCCCTTCCGTGTTGGCGCGCTTTCGAATCGCTTCGACGTGGACCTTCAGCGTCTCGTCTCCCCAGTAGTACCCGGTCGCCTGTTCCGCATCACCCGTGACGCCGTCGCGGGCTGCTTCGAGCAACGCGCGCGCGGCAGCGGCATCGAAGCCCGGATCATCGCGCGGGGGCAAGTCAAACTCGCGCCGCGGTCGGCCGGCATCATCCCGATCATCATCCACGAACGCGCGCGACATGGCACTGAGAGGAAGCAGGGAAGCAGGGGAGGAAAAGTCTTCTATTAGATTAGAGCCAAGGTCATTTCCTGCAATGCAATTCGAATGAAACACCCTGACTCTTTTTCAAGCCGCGAGACGCTCGAAGTCGGTAGCAGCAGCTACACCATCTTCCGCCTCGATGCACTGCGTGAACGGTCGGGCGGGAACGTAGACCGGCTTCCCTTCTCCCTCAAAATTCTCCTCGAAAACCTGCTTCGGGGCGAGGATGACGCCTTCGTCAAACGTTCCGACATCACTGCGCTGGCGCATTGGGACGTGACCAAGCCAGTCGAGAAGGAGATCGCGTTTCGAACGAGCCGAGTGCTTCTCCAGGACTTCACCGGCGTTCCGTGCGTGGTCGACCTCGCTGCCATGCGAGACGCCATCGTCAAGTTGGGGGGCGATCCGGCACGCATCAATCCATTGCAGCCGGTGGATCTGGTCATCGACCACTCCGTGCAGGTGGATCAGTTCGGCATTGAAGCCGCGTTGCTGATTAATACGCAGCTCGAGTTCGAGCGGAATCAGGAGCGATACGAATTTCTGCGCTGGGGACAAAATGCATTCCGGAATTTCCGCGTGGTGCCGCCGGGCACCGGGATCTGCCACCAGGTAAACCTCGAGTATCTTGGCCAGGTCGTATTCACGTCGGTGCGCGATGGTGAAACGGTTGCCTACCCTGATTCACTTGTCGGCACGGACTCGCACACGACGATGATCAACGGGCTGGGCGTGATGGGTTGGGGCGTGGGTGGGATCGAAGCCGAAGCGGCAATGCTCGGCCAGCCCGTGTCGATGCTCATTCCCGACGTCGTTGGATTCAAGCTGCATGGCCGCTTGCCTGCCGGCGCGACGGCGACGGATCTCGTACTCACCGTGACCGAGATGCTTCGCAAGAAGAAAGTCGTCGGCAAGTTCGTCGAGTTTTATGGCGCGGGACTTTCTTCGTTGTCACTCGCCGATCGAGCGACGATCGCGAACATGGCGCCTGAGTATGGGGCGACTATGGGCTTCTTCCCCGTCGACGCGGAAACGCTGAAGTACCTGCGACTCTCCGGGCGCGAGGAGGCTCGTGTGGAACTGGTCGAGGCGTACTGCAAACTGCAGGGCCTCTTCCGGACCGACGCGACACCGGACCCTGTTTTCACCGACACTCTCGAGCTGGATCTTGGGACAGTAGTGCCGAGTCTTGCCGGTCCGAAACGACCACAGGATCGCGTACCGCTGTCGCAATCGAAGGAGATGTTTCGCACCGCACTCGCTGCCGAGCGCGAACGGCTTGGCATTGCCGCGGCGCCCATCACGACATCCTCGGGAGTCCCCACCCAGGTTGTCTCGGCCAGCGAGACGTCCGTCGAGAAAGGCAGGATGGATTCGGAGGGGGCCGCGCAGTCCGTTGAGGAACACTCGGTTCCGTTGATCATTAACGGGGAGGAGTGTCACCTGCGCCACGGTTCTGTTGTCATCGCGGCCATAACGAGTTGCACGAACACGTCGAATCCGTCGGTGATGCTGGCGGCGGGGCTGCTGGCGCGGAATGCGGTGAAGCGCGGTCTCGAGCGGAAGCCATGGGTGAAGACCTCGCTCGCGCCCGGGTCGAAGGTCGTCACCGATTATTTCAACCGCTCCGGCGTCATGACAGATTTGGAGGCGCTCGGATTCGGCCTGGTCGGCTACGGGTGCACGACCTGCATCGGCAATTCCGGGCCGCTACCGGATCCGGTGGCGAAAGCCATCGACGACGGACAGCTGATCGTTGCCGCCGTGTTGTCCGGCAACCGGAATTTCGAGGGACGCGTCAATCCGCAGACACGCTTCAACTACCTGGCCTCCCCGCCGCTGGTGGTCGCGTACGCGCTGGCGGGCCGGATGGACATCGACCTGGAGCGCGAGCCGTTAGGCATCGGGACCGACGGCCCGGTGTTCCTGCGGGATATCTGGCCGTCGTCGAAGGACGTCGAGGACGAAGTCCTCCGATCGGTGAAGCGGGAGATGTTCCAGACGCAGTACGCCAACGTGTTCGAGGGGGACGAGCAGTGGCGCACGCTGCCGGTGCCGGGTGGCGACCTGTATGCGTGGAGCTCGACGTCCACTTACGTGAAAAACCCGCCGTACTTCGACGGGATGACAGCCACGCCCCCCGGCGTCCGGTCCATCGCCGGCGCGCGGGTCCTGGCGATGTACGGCGACTCGATCACCACCGACCATATCTCGCCCGCTGGTTCGATCGCTGAAAAAAGCCCCGCCGGGCAGTGGCTGCTCGCGCAGGGCGTGGTGAAGAAGGACTTCAATTCCTACGGCGCGCGGCGCGGGAACCATGAAGTCATGATGCGCGGCACGTTCGCCAACATCCGGCTCCGGAACGAGCTCGTGCCCGGCAAGGAAGGGTGGTGGACCGCCACGGAGCCTAACGGGCAGCCTGTCGCGCTGTATGACGTGGCGATGGAGCGGCAGGCGCGCGACGTCCCGATGCTTGTCATCGCCGGAAAGGAATACGGCACCGGCTCCTCGCGGGACTGGGCGGCCAAGGGGACCGCGCTGTTAGGCATCCGGGGCGTG
>DASRPK010000142.1:0-21619 GCA_035646395.1 Gemmatimonadaceae bacterium
GGGTGGTGGACCGCCACGGAGCCTAACGGGCAGCCTGTCGCGCTGTATGACGTCGCGATGGAGCGGCAGGCGCGTGACGTCCCGATGCTGGTCATCGCCGGCAAGGAATACGGCACCGGCTCCTCGCGGGACTGGGCGGCCAAGGGGACCGCGTTGTTAGGCATCCGGGGCGTGATCGCCGAGTCGTTCGAGCGCATTCACCGGTCGAACCTGGTGGGAATGGGCGTGTTGCCGCTCGAGTTTGTCGATGGCGAGACTCGACTGTCGCTCGGCCTCACCGGATTCGAGGAGTACACGATCGAGGGGTTGAACAACGCGATGGCGGCGCGCGCGACGTTGACGGTGATCGCGAAGTCTGCCAATGGCGAGAAGCGGTTCACCGTGCGGTCGCGCATCGATACGCCGGAGGAGCTGAACTACTACAGGCACGGCGGCATCCTGCCTTACGTGTTGCGGCAGCTGGCCGGGAAGGCGGGGTGAGGGCTCCGAGCTCCGCGTCTTGAGCTCGGAGCTCGGCGGATGAATGCCTGCCTGATCGCCAACCCCGCGGCCGGTCGCGGTCGCGGGGCCCGCCGTCTGCCGGGGGTTCAGGAAGCGCTGGCCGCCGTCGGTATTCGCGACGTTCGGTTCACGCAACGTGCGGGGCACGAGCGAGAACTGGCCGCTCAGGCGGCGGGCGAAGGCGTCGAAACGATTGTCGCGTTAGGTGGCGATGGAACATGGGGGAACGTGGCGCGCGGCATCCTCGAATCCGGTCGTGACGCGCGGCTCGTGCCGATCGCCGGCGGAACGGGAAACGACTTTCCGCACGCGCTGGCATTACCCGCGCACGATCCGGTGGCGATGGCGCGCATTGCCGCGGGCTCCGATTCGGTACGCGTCGATGTCGGTTGGGCCAGCGACATCGCGTTCCTCAACGTGGCCGGCTTCGGGCTCGAAACAGAAGTCGTGCGGAAGGCGCAGCGCATTCGTGGGCTGCGCGGTCCGCTGTTGTACGTCGCGGCGGCGTTACCCGTGCTCCGGACGTATCGAGGTTTGCGCGCGTCGATACAGGTCGGCGACGGACCGCTTCAACCGGTGCAGCAATACTGCGCGCTCGTCGTATCGAACGGACCGCGATTCGGTGGCGGGTTTCTCGTCGCGCCGGGAGCAACGGTCACCGATGGAAATGTCGATGTGATCGCCGTGCGCGATGCTGCGCCATTCAGGCGTTTACAGCTCTTCATTCGCGCCCGGCTGGGCACACACATCGGTCAACCCGAGGTGGAGCGAACATCCGTATCGGACGTGACGTTCCACTTCGAGGAGCCCCCGTTCCTCGATGCCGACGGGGAACTACACGTGGTCAGGACCAACGAGCTCCGGATCCGCGTACAGCCCGGGGCCATACGGGTCGGGACAAGGGAGGCCGAGCGGTAAGAACGTTTCCGACGTCCCACTTCCGCCATCCGCCATCCCTCGCACATCTTCCTTTCGTGCACTCCGGAGTCGTCATGATTCAATCACGTTTGTCCGCATTCCTTGTAGCGGCCGTCGTCATTCCCTGCTCGCTGGCGCAGGCGCAGCAGCCCGCGACGCCAGCTCCTGCGGCCGATGTCGGACCGAAGGTCGGCGAAATGGCGCCGGACTTCGAGTTCACAGGCATCACCCGCTACGGCAAGCTCGCCAACTCCCAGAAACTTTCGGACCTTCGGGGCCAGACCGTCGTGCTGGCGTTTTTCCCGAAAGCCCGAACGCGTGGTTGAACAGTCCAAATGGAGGCGTACCGTGATCAGTACGCCACGCTCTTCAACAACGGACGCGGAGTCGTCGTCCTCGGGCTCAGCATGGATCCCGACACGACGCTCGTCAGCTGGTTCCGCGAAATTGAAACGCCCATCATGGTGATGGGAGAAACGGATGGAAAAGTCAGTCGCATGTACCAGGCCATCAATGCAGGCGGTACGGCGAACCAGCGGCACCTTTACGTCATCGACAAGACCGGAAGGGTCGCATACAAGGCACTACCGTTTCGCTGGTCGGTCGAGGACGCGTATACCGAACTGGCCGCGGTGATCGACAAACTCAGTCCGCCACCTGCACCTCCCGGCGGCACGCCCTGACATCTTCTCGCCCCGGCCTCGCGCCGGGGTTTCTTTTTCAGGAAACAGGAGGCAGGAAGCGGGAAGCAGGGTCGGAACGAAACGTTTCTGAATCATTGAGGCTCGGCACACTGATTGATCCCCACGCCTTTCTGTCGGCCGCATTCAAGGCTGGAGTTGCTGCCGCGGATCCGCGGGCCGCCACTCGTCAGGCAGTGCTGAAGCGCCTGCCCTTCGATCTTCCGGTCTGGGTGATCGCGGTTGGAAAGGGCGCCCACGCGATGGCGTCAGGCGCGGTGGATGCCCTGCACCAGCATCACGTGCCGATCGCCGGCGGGCTCGTAGTTGCCAATGCCGCTGACGCTTCGGCAACACATGGTCTGCAATCCGTCGACGGCGACCACCCCACGCCTGGACCCGGCTCGTTCGCCGCAGCCGACCAGCTCGCCGAACTGACAGAACGGACGACAGCGGACGCCGACGCGATCGTGCTGGTCTCGGGTGGCGCGACGAGTCTCATAGCAGCTCCGCTGGCACCGATTGGCGAGGATGAGCTGACGCACACGTTCGAGGCGCTGCTGGCGTCCGGCGCCGATATCGGCCTGATGAATGCCGTCCGCAAGCGACTCCTTCGTTTTGGCGCGGGTCGCCTGGCGCTGGCACTCGGTACTCGCCGCATTGACTGCCTGATTGCCTCCGACGTGGTCGGTAACGACCTCCCGTCGATCGCATCGGGACCTTGCGTGCCTGATCGTGGGTCGGCAGGAGAAACGCAGCGCCTTTTACGTGAAGTCGGCGCATGGGACGCACTCCCACTCGCGGTGCGCCATCATCTCGAGGCGATGACCAATGGTCGTGTGCCTGACGTTCCTGCTGCTGATCATCCGAGGTTCACCAGTGCGCACGTCGAGATCATTCTGGACCGTACGAACGCCGAGCGAGGCGTAGCGGATTTCGCGCGCACTGCGGGGGCGAGCGTGGAGGTTCTCCCTGCTCCGTTGACAGGCGACGCGTCCAAGGCTGCTCGACAGTTCGTTGCCTGGCTGCTCGACCGCCAGCCCAGGGGCATGCACTGTGTGATCACCAGCGGCGAGACGACCGTCACGTTAGGCGCGGATGCGGGCCGTGGTGGACGGTGCCAGGAATTCGCGCTCACCAGTGCAATCGAACTCGAGCGCTCGCCCGGTATTACGGTTCTTGCCGCCGGTACGGATGGCCGCGACGGACCGACTGATGCCGCCGGTGCCATTGTCGATTCAGACACGACGCGCCGTATCCATGCCTTCGGCGTCGATCCTCAGAATGCACTCCGAACGCACGGTTCGTACAACGCCCTGGATGCTGCAGGCGCGTTGTTAAAAACAGGTCCTACGGGAACCAACGTCAATGACCTTGTAATTGCCTTGGTGTCGGTGCGGCATCCATGATCCCACGTACATTGGGAACGCGAATTTTCGCCAATCTGAGAACCGAATCAGCGCGAATAATCAGCGAGAATTCGCTTCAAATTTGCGGTAATCCGCGTTCCAAATGTCGTGGGACTTTCCAAGCACACTTCCGAATTGAATCACGCACATGCTCGCCTACTTCTTCTATCACTGGAAATTTCCAAACGTCTCGGAGTCCGAATACGAACAGCGCCTCGCGGCATTTCACGGCGCACTCAAGGCCACACCGTCTGACGGCTTCGCGCACTCGTCGAGCTTTGCGTTAACCGGCCCTGCATGGGCGAACGCAGGCGGTTCGTCGTACGAGGATTGGTACATCGTCAATAGCAGTGCCGACCTCGATCCACTCAACGACGCTGCCGTGTCGGCGTCGCGAAAAATTCCGCACGACCGCGTCGCCAGCGGCACTGCAGGCGGAAGCGCCGGACTGTACCGAATCAGGCTGGGAGAGCTGATCCGTGCGCCGCGGTTCACCGCGTGGTTCGCCAAGCCAGATGGCTGGTCGTATGGTGAGCTGTATGAGCGGCTCAGTCCGACGCTCGCACGCGGCGGTGCGTTGTGGCAACGACAGATGGCACTTGGGCCCGGCGAGTTCTGCCTTCATTCCCGCGAACCTGCAGAGTTTCCCGCCGGTATTGATGGCAGTTCCGTCGCGCTCCGTTCCGTCTTTCCCCAGAGCGTGTAACTGGTCAGCTTCCACGGCATGTCACGAGCGCCCTTTACCGTTGGACTTGTGCAGGATTCTGCCGGCAATGATCGCGAGGAGAATCTGGCGAAAGCCATCGCGTCCATCCGCGAAGCCCATCGTAAGGGAGCGCAGATCATCTGCCTCAAGGAACTCTTCAACGCGCCTTACTTCTGCAAGTCGCTCCGCGTTGAGGCGTTTGCCATTGCCGAGCCCATCCCCGGCCCGACCACGGAAGCGATGATGTCGCTGGCGGCGGAGCTCGAGGTCGTCATCGTCGTTCCGGTCTATGAACGGCAGGCCTCAGGGCTGTACCGGAATTCCGCGGCGATCATCGATGCCGACGGCTCACTGCTTGGCGTGTACCGCAAGATGCACATCCCGCACGACCCGCTGTTCGAGGAGAAGTACTACTTCACGCCGGGTGACGCGGACGACCAGGCCCCGGGCAAGGCAGGATCCTGGCGCGGGTCGCACGGGTTCCGGGTCTGGAAGACTCGTTATGCGGACATCGGGGTTCTGATCTGCTGGGACCAGTGGTACCCGGAAGGGGCCCGCATCACGTCGTTACTTGGCGCCGACATCCTGTTCTATCCCACCGCGATCGGCTGGCACCCGTCGGAACGCGACGAGTTCGGGCCGGCACAGGTCGAGGCGTGGCGCACCATTCAGCGCTCACACGCGATCGCGAATGGCGTATACGTCGCTTCCCCCAACCGCGTGGGGTTCGAGCCCGAGCCTAACACAAACGGCCTGCAGTTCTTCGGCCATTCGTTCATCAGCGATCCGTTCGGTCGCATCCTCACCGAGGCGGGCGAAGCCGAGCAGGTTCTGGTAGCGAAATGCGACCCCGCATTGGCTGAAGAGACGCGCCGTAATTGGCCCTTCCTCCGTGATCGCCGCGTAGATGCCTACGGGGGCATTCTCAGCCGGTATCTGGCGTGACTCGGGGCAGCGACCAGCGACCGGCGATAAGCGACCAGCGGGAATCGGGGTCTCCCACATCCCACCTCCCACATCCGCCCTCCAGGCTCGCGATGCCGGGAGAGTGGACACGTCACCAGGCGACCTGGATCAGTTGGCCCCACCACGAGCCCGACTGGCCCGGCAAACTCGATGCGATCCGCTGGGTCTACGCGGAAATCGTGCGCGTCCTTCATCGCCACGAACGCGTGGAAATCCTCTGTCATAACGAGCAAGTCGCCGAAAATGCGCGATGGCGCCTCGATGCTCACGATTGCAACCCATCCGGATACCGGTTGCACCTCGTACCAACTGATCGCGTCTGGCTTCGCGACTCCGCTCCTACGTTCGTGCATAACGATGACGGCAGCGTCGCCCTGGTCAACTGGTCGTTCAACGCGTGGGCGAAGTACGACAACTTCGGAAGGGACCAGGGAGTCGGCGCGGCCATCGAGCGCATAACGGGTCACAACCGCTTCCAGCCACTGCGGCCCGACGGCCCGCCCGTTGTGCTCGAGGGCGGAGCAATCGAGGCGAATGGCACCGGCCTGTTGATGGTCACCGAGGAGTGCCTCCTCTCCAGGGTGCAGGAGAGAAACCCGGGGCTCGATCGCGAAGGCTACGAACAGGTCTTCCGTGATTGGTTAGGCATCGAGCGGACCATCTGGCTGGGCGAGGGGTGCGTCGGGGACGACACCCATGGCCACATCGACGACATCGCCCGGTTCGTCAGCGCCGACACCATCGTGCTCGCCGTCGAGAACGACCCGACCGACTCGGAAAACCACGAGCGTTCGATGGACAACCTGCGCCGGCTGCAGGGCGGCGGCGCGCCACCGCTCCGGATCGTCCAGCTGCCGTTCCCGCGACCCGTCATCATGGACGGCCAACGCCTCCCGGCCAGTTACGCGAACTTTTACATCGCCAACGACGTCGTGGTCGTTCCCACGTTCAACGATCCGATGGACCGCGTGGCACTGAATGTCCTCGCCGATTGCTTTCCCGACCGCACGGTGTGCGGTATTCACTCGGTTGATCTCGTCTGGGGACTGGGCACACTTCACTGCCTGACACAGCAGGAACCGGCCGCGCGTCATATCCTGTAGCAGCGTGTCTGTCGCCGGTTCCAATCGTCAGTAGGGCGAAACTGGCCTGGCGCCGGCAGGAACCACCTTTCGTCAAACGCACCATGCGCATCCCATCCCGCCTCGGCGTCGCGATGCTGGCCGCGACGGTTGCCTGCACTTCCCCGGAAAACGGCGCCACCGTTGGTGACGTCGGCGGGACGCTCGTCATCGCGCTGCCGGCCGAGCCCAGGTCGGTCCTGCCTCCGTTCCTCTCAGGGTCGCAAGAACGCGAGATCTCCGAACAGCTCTTCGACGTGCTGGCAGACATTGGCCCCGATCTGAACACCATCGGCGATGTCGGCTGGAAGCCGCGACTCGCGGAATCGTGGCAGTGGAGCGCGGACTCGATGTCGATCGCTTTCAAGCTCGACCCGCGTGCGCACTGGCACGATGGACGGCGCATCACATCCGCTGACGTTCGATTCTCAGTTGAGCTCAACAAGGACCCTGTGACCGTTTCTCGTCTGGCAAGAGCGCTGGCCGATGTCGACTCGGTTTCCACGCCGGATTCAGTCACCGCCATTGTCTGGTATTCGAAGCGGTCCCCCGAGCAGTTCTATAATGTCGCTTATAACCTGGCGCTCCTGCCCGCGCACCTGTTGCGCGACGCCGATCGCTCGAGCCTGCAGTCGCATCCGTTCGCGAGAAATCCGGTGGGCTCGGGTCCATTCCGGTTCTCGCGATGGGAGCCAGCCTCGCTCTTCGAAGTGATCGCTGATACTTCGTATTACCTCGGCCGGCCGCTCCTCAATCGAGTGATCTGGGTGCTGCACACCGATCCGAATACGGCGCTCGAGACGGTCATCGCAGGTGATGCGGACGTCTTCGAAAGCATGACGACGGACGGTATGGCGCGCGTCGCCGGACATGAGCTGGTTCGCGCCGTTCCCTACCCGACCCTGAACTACGGCTTCCTCGGGTTCAACTTGCGCGACCGGAATAACGGCGACAGGCCGCACCCACTGTTCGCCGATCGCGAGCTCAGGCGGGCGATTGCGATGGCGCTGAACCGCCCCCTGCTGGTCGCGAACGTCTACGATTCGCTCGCCCAGGTCGGCGCAGGGCCCTTCTCCCGCGAATTCCCCACGGCAGATACGACCCTGCGCTCCGTCGCATTCGATTCCGTCGGCGCCGACCGGCTGCTCGATTCGTTAGGCTGGAACGATGGCAACGGGGATGGGGTTCGTGAGAAGGGGGGCCGCGCGCTCCGCTTCGGGATCGTCTTCCCGACCACCAGTCCGCAGCGGCGTCGTCTCTCCGAGTTGATCCAGGCGCAGCTGAAGTCGCACGGGATCCAGGTCGATGTCGAAGCGGCGGATCTCACCGTATTCGGGCCGCGGTTGTTCACCGGAAAGTTCGACGCGATGCTCCACAACTGGGCCCTCGAGCCTTCGCCAAGCCGCGTGCGCGATCACTGGCACACGTTCCCCGCGTCGAGTCGCGCACTCAACCTGCAGCTCTACAGCAATCCGGTTGTGGATGCAGCGCTCGACAGCGCGATCGCCGAGCATGATACCGCGCGCAGCCGCGCGCTGTACCGCAAGGCGTATCAGGCCATCACGGACGACCTGCCTGCCGTCTGGCTCTTCGAAAACAAGGCGTACATGGCGATTCACAACCGCGTGCAGGCGAACCTGAGCGCCCCCGATGTGTGGTGGCGAAACCTGCGCCTCTGGTCGATCCCGGCCTCAAAAAGGATCCCCAGAGACGGATAACGGCTTCGAACACAGCGCGAGAGCACAAAACGTCACGCTGTGAGCCACTCGGGGCAAAGCGGTTCGGGTCACGGTTGCGAGGGGGGAGTGGCTGCGTCTTAAAACGTAGCCTTCGTCACGTCCACCGGTGCCCAATCGGATGCGTCGCGTATTCCTCATCGCCCTCGCCACAGGCGCGCTAGCTTGCTCGCGCTCGTCAGAGCCGGTTTACATCGGCGTTGCCGGGCCGTGGAAAGAAGCGTTCGGGCGAATGAACAAACAGGGAATCGATCTCGCCGTCGCCCACATCAATCAGCGTGGTGGCGTGCGCGGCAGACCGTTGCGTCTCGTCGAACGCGATGATGAAGGCACGGGAACAAAAGCCGCCGCGATCGCCGGCGAGTTCGTCGCCAACCGGAGCATCGTCGCTGTTGTCGGCCACGTAACGTCGGGCGCGATGATGGCCGCCGCTCCGGTTTACGAGCAGGGCCTCGCCGCTATCGCCACGACGGCAAGTTCTCCTGACCTCACGGGCGTTTCCGCCTGGACGTTCAGGGTCATCACGTCGGATTCTGCGAACGGGATCGACATGGCGCGTTTCGCCACCGCACGAGGCTTCAAGCGCGCCGCGATCCTCTTCGAAAACAACTCATATGGTCGTGGCCTGGCCGAATCGTTCCGCCGAGCTTACACCGGAGAGATCGTTGCGCTCGACCCGATTCCTTCGGACGGGAAGACGAGTCTCGAACCGTATGTCGCTTATCTGCGCGTCAAGGCGCCCGACCTCGTGTTCGTCGCGGGCACAGATGCTTCAGGCCGTATATTCCTGACCGAAGCGCGACGACAGTCGCTCGCTTCAGCATACATGGGTGGCGACGGTTGGACGCCACTCGCCCTCGATACCGCCATCGCCGAGGGCGTCTTCGTCGGCGCTCCCTTCTCGGCGGAAGATCCGCGCGCTGAAGCACAGAGTTTCGTGCGTGCCTATCGAGAGCGATATCACGAGGATCCTGACGGCAACGCCGCGCTGGCCTACGACGCGACCATGGTTCTCGCCAACGCGATCGACCGGGTCGGCGTTTCGCGCACGGCGATTCGCGACTTCCTCGTCAGCCTCTCGACGGGTGAACCACACGCGGGCGTGACCGGCCCGATCGCATTCCGCGAAAGCGGCGACGTCGTCGGTCGCGGCATCGTGATGACGCGCGTACGGCGTGGATCACTGACTGTCGAGCGCGGAGCGGGTCCATGAGCGCGCGCGTTCGATTCCGCAGCATTCGCCAGAGATTGCTGACCGGCTTCTGGGTTCTGGTTGGACTCTTCGTCGCGGCCGGGCTCATCGCGCGTGCGTCGATGCTCACGATGTCGACGCTCATTGGCGACACGCTGTCCGAAGTGCGCGAGGATGGGCAGCAGGCAACGCGCTTGTCGTCGAATGTGACGCAGGAACTCGCCGCGGCCGCACGATACCTGCAGGCGCGCGATTCGGCGTCGCAGGCCGACTTCAGGCAATTCGCGAGTGAAGCGCACCGCGTCCAGCGCGAGATGTACCGGAACAAGGGTCAGGACGAGGAAGCGCTTTCACTGATCGCCAGTATCGATGCCACGTTATCGGCCATCGAGACGCAGTACGCGATGGCGCATCGCCTTGCCGATCTTGGCCGTCGCGAGGAGTCGGACCGCGTCGTCAACGTGGCCCGTGGCATGGTTGACTCGCTCAGTCGCGATCTCGACCAGCTCGCAATCCTCAAGTCACGCGTGGTGAGCGAGGCGTCGCGCGCGTTGCGCGTGGACGTGGAGCGGCGTGCGATGTGGATGCTCATCGCGATCGCTGTCTCGGTGGTGTTGGGACTCATGGTCGTGTTCAGCACCGTCAACTGGATCTCGGAGCCGATGCGCCGCCTCGTGACGCACGCACGCGCGCTCAGCAGCGGAAACTTCGGGGCACGAACCGAGGGCGACATGCCTGGTGAGTTCCGCGAGCTCGCCGAGGCGATGAACGGCACGGCTGATTCTCTCGCACGCGTCGTCGCCGTGGCCAACACGACCGCCGACGACGTCGCCGGCTCGGCTCGCGACCTCGCCAATGTGACCGAGCAGATCTCGGCGTCGGCGACCCAGATGGCATCGTCGATGACCGAAGTATCGAGTGGCGCCGAGAGCCAGGTGCGCCAGCTCAAGTCCGTCGATGAGGCGTTGCGCTCGATCCGGAATAACGCCGAGGAAATGCGATCGGGTTCCGGTGAGTTGACGAATCTTGCCGGTGCGATCGGAGAATCGGCCCGCTCTCGTCGTACCGAAATCGAGCGCGCAATGGGGATTCTCAGTGCCGTTCGCCACACCGTGCAGGACGCGGCAAAGGAAGTGGTCGCCCTCAACAGCACCGCCGAAGAGATCAATCGCTTTGTGGCGACGGTGAGTCGCATTGCCGAGCAGACCGATCTTCTCGCATTGAACGCGGCGATCGAGGCCGCGCGCGCGGGCAACGCTGGTCGTGGCTTCGCGGTCGTCGCCGACGAAGTCCGCAAGCTCGCTGAGCAGGCGCAGCTCGCCGCCGAAGACGTGGTCCAACTGACGACGCTGGTGACGTCGCGCGTCTCTTCCACAACGCGCGCGATGGAAGCGGGCGTGGCGAACGTGAGCGAAATCGAAAATGTCTCGCGGAACATCGACTCGGCGCTCGATGCGATCACGTCGGCGGCAGAGCGTACGCGCACAGCGGCCGGCGATGTGGCGATGCGTGCCGAGCGAAATGCCGCGATCGTTGCGACTGCTGCCGAGGGCGTGCAGTCGATTGCCCGAACGGCCGAAGGCCATGCGGCCGCCGCGCAGCAGGTCAGCGCGGCCACGCAGGAACAGAGCGCCGCCTGCGAGCAGATGAGTTCGGCGTCGACGCAGCTGATGCATGGGTCGGAGCAGCTTAGGGAGCTTGTCGGGGCGTTGAAAGGCTAGGCGCCAGATCTGAAGCGGCTGCGTACTGATTGCTGATTGCTGCAGCTGATGCTTCGTACTGGGGCTGGAGCCACGTACTAGCCCAAGCACGCCGCACAGGCAGCAGCAATCAGCAATCAGCAATCAGTACGCAGCTCTCGAGGCAAAGCCTATCTTTCGGCGGCATGACGACCTCCGAAGAGCCCCCCCGCCCCGCCGTCCTGCTTCTCAGCGGCGGCATGGACTCCACGACCCTTCTCGCCCTCGCGGTTACCAAGGGGTTTCTCATCCATGCGCTCTCATTCCGGTACGGCCAGCGCCACGATCTCGAGGTCCAGGCCGCGGCCCGCGCCGCCGAACGTTATGGGGTGCTCAAGCATGTGGTGCTCGACATCGACCTGAAGTCGTTCGGTGGATCGGCGCTCACCGGCGCCGGCATCATTCCCAAGGACCGCCCGATTGACGAGAAGGAGATCCCGGTCACGTACGTCCCCGGCCGGAACACGATCTTCCTGTCGTACGCCATGGCGTGGGCCGAGGTGTTAGGCTCGAGTGACCTGTTCATCGGCGTGAACTCGGTTGATTACTCGGGTTATCCGGACTGCCGGCCGGAATACATCGAGTCCTTCGAACGGATGGCGAACCTCGCGACACGAGCGGCGGTCGGTGGCCAGCGGCTCGTGGTGCATTCCCCGTTCATCCGGATGAGCAAACGGGAGATCATCGAGCTGGGGATCTCGCTCGGCGTAGACTATTCCGAAACCATCAGCTGCTACGATCCGACGGCTGACGGCGCCGCCTGCGGTCATTGCGACGCCTGCCAGCTACGGCGCAAGGGGTTTGCCGAGGCGGGCGCTACGGACCCCGCTCGTTATGCAGCCGCCGCGCCGACCTGATGTACACCATTCGCGAGATTTTTTACACGCTCCAGGGTGAGGGCGCGCGTGCTGGCCGTCCGGCGGTGTTCTGCCGTTTCAGTGGCTGCAACCTGTGGACGGGACGTGAGGCCGATCGAGCGGACGCGGTGTGCACATTCTGCGACACGGAGTTCGTGGGTGTCGGCCCCGATGGCGGAAAGTTCGCGACGGGAGACGAGCTCGCAGCCGCGGTTCGTGCCGCGTGGCAGGGGAACGGTCGGGGCGCGCCGTACGTCGTCTGCACCGGCGGTGAGCCTTTGCTTCAACTGGATCGCGAAGCGATCGACGCCTTTCACGCCGCCGGGTTCGAGGTCGCCGTGGAGACCAATGGCACCTGTCTTCCACCTGATGGCATCGACTGGACGACGGTGAGTCCGAAAGCCAACGCGAACACGATCCTCCGGCGTGGGGACGAGTTGAAGCTGGTGTACCCGCAACACGGCGCACCACCGGAGCGGTATGCGGATTGGGATTTCAAGCTGTTTTACCTGCAGCCACTCTATGGCGCCGAAACAGAGGCCAATACTCGCGCTGCGTTGGAGTACTGCCTTCGACACCCACAATGGAGACTGAGTCTCCAAACTCACAAGCTCCTTGGGATTCGCTGAATGGAGGTGGGAGGTGGGAGGTGGGAGGAACCAGATTCAGAAAACTGATGCCGCGGTAATGCGCGGTCGGGTCCTCCCACATCCCACCTCCCACCTCCGCCATCCAGTCAAGCATGGACCTGTTTGCAGACTTCACTTTCGAGGCGGCTCACCGACTGCCTAACGTCGCGCCCGACCACAAATGCGCGCGGCTGCACGGGCATTCGTTCCGCGTCCGGGTCACCGTGACGGGCCCGGTCGATCCGAAGATGGGCTGGGTGATCGATTTCGCGGACGTGAAGAGGGCATTTTCGCCGCTCTACGCAACCCTCGACCATCATTACCTCAACGAGATCGACGGTCTCGAGAATCCCACCAGTGAGGTGCTCGCGCAGTGGATCTTTGAACGGCTGCGGGGCGCGCTTCCGCTGCTATCCTCCGTGGAAGTGCGCGAGACGTGTACGGTGGGGTGCGTCTATCGAGGGGCATAGGGCATGGGGCATGGGGCATGGGCATGGCAACTGATGCTCCGTGCCCCGTGCCCCGCGCCCCATGCCCCATGCCCCATGCCCCATGCCCCATACCCCGCCCTAACGAATCTCCGCCGACCGCCGGTAATTATCACCCAGCAAGTGCTCCGCGAAATACTCCATCAGCATCCGGTTGAAGTACGGCTGGTAGTCCGCAAAGCCGTGGGCCTTACCGGGTAGCAGCATGAAATCGAACCGCTTGTTCGCCTTGATGAGCGCGTTCACCAGTCGGATCGTGTTGCCGGGATGCACGTTGTTGTCCATGTCGCCGTGCACCAGCAACAACTTGCCCTTCAGGTTCGCCGCCAGCTCGACGTTCGTCGGCACCTTGATCTCGTACCGCAGCGAGTCGTCGGCGAATCCGGTATCAGCTGACGTCGTTGCTGCCGGTCCGCGTCCACTGGCGGTGCGCCGCAATCGAGCCGAATCCGCCGCGGTCACGGCCTTGAGCCCGTGATACTGCTCGCTCCAGTTCTGGTTGTAGATGTTGTTGTCGTGATTCCCCGCCGATGACACGCCAACCTTGAAGAAGTCGTTGTACGGCGGAAGCATCAGCGCGGCGCCGGTCAGGAAGCCGCCGCCGGAGTGCCCGTAAATCCCGACGCGGTGGATGTCGATGAACGAATGCCGCGCGGCGAGTTGCTCGATCCCTGCTTTCTTGTCGGCCAGCGCGTAGTCGCGGAGGTTGTAGTAGCTGAAGTTCTGGTACGCGTTGGAGCGCAACGGACTGCCGCCCCGATTCCCGATCTGGATCACGATGAACCCGAGCTGCGCCAGCTGCTGCTGCACGCCGCCGGCGTTGAAGGTCGTGTTCACCTGTTCCGTCTGCGGCCCAGGATACACGTGCGCGACGATCGGGTACTTCTTCGTCGAATCGAAGTCGAACGGCTTCCACATGTTCCCGTAGATCTCGGTGACACCGTCGGCCGCCTTCACCATGAACGGCTCCGGCGGCCGCCAGCCGAGCTCCTTGAGTGCGGCGACATCGGTCGACTCCAGCTCCATGACCATCGTACCGGTGACGTCACGCACCACGGATCGTGTCGGGGCGTTCACGCGCGAGAAGTTGTCGACCACGTACTTCCTGGTCGGTGATATCGTCGGCGCGTGGTTGAAGTCGCCGGCATCAATCAAGGTGAAGCCAGAGCCATCCGCGTTCACGCGGTACAGGTGGCGGTAGTAGGGATTTTCGCCGTGTTCCCGACCGACGCCGCTGATGTACACCGCACTACCGACGGTGTCGATCTGCGGGATCTGATCCGCGCGCCAGGTGCCTGACGTGAGCGGGCGTTTGTAGTTCCCGTGGTGATCGTACAGGTAGTAGTGACCCCAGCCCGCGCGCTCGGACCACCAGATCATGTCGCCGCCGCCCTTCACATAACGAGGCGCCTGCGCCTCGAGGTTGGCGTTCAACACGGTCTCGGTGAGCAGCGTCTTCGTCGCGCCGGTCGGGAGGTCGATCTCGATCAGCTCGAGCTGGCGCTGCGGCCGGTCGCGGCGCGCGAGGCGAAGCTTCGTCGAGCCGGTGGTCCAGTGCGTGAACATGAGCCGCTGGTCGCGCCACTTCTTCACGTTTGCCTGCTTCGCGGCCGGTTCGCCGCGACGGAACGTCCAGATCTCCTGCTGCGACACGTTTTCCTCGCCCGGCATCGCGTACGTGTACGCCGACATCGCGGGCCTCGGTTCGGAGAGGACGTTGACCAGGTAGAGCTCCCGCACCTTGCGTGAATCGTTGCGCTGCACGAAGAAGGCGCGCGAATCGGGCGCCCATGTCACGTTAGGCCGCACGCGGGGATCGCGGACTCGCGATCCGCCCCGGCCGCCTCCGCCCTGCTGGTCATCATCGTCGTCGTCGTTGTCCTGCTGCTGGACGGTCGACGTGTCGCGGAATCCGAAGCTGTAATTCCGGACACCATCGCTGGTGACCTTGACGGTGTCCGTCTTCCCGACCTCGACGACGTACAGGTTGTGGTTCATCGCGAAGACGAAGGCGGTGCTGTCCGGCGAGAAGTTCCGGAAATCCTGGTTGGCGCCCGCGCCGCCGGCCCGGCCACCACCACCGCCGCCGCCACGACCGCCGCCGCCTCCCTGCACTTCCGTTCGTTCCTCGTCAGGCGGCAGCGAGTCGCCGCGAAGCGGCCGTCCCATGTTGCGGATCTGCTCCGTCACCAGGTGCCATTCATACCGCGTCGAGTCGACCGTGAACCGGATCGCCTTGTGGTCCCTGGTGAAGTTCAGGTTCGTGAACGGAAGCGCGTTAGGCTCATAGGGCTTCCGGTGCGCCGTGGCCAGGGCGGCGGCAAGCTTCACGTGGTCGAACAGCGGCCGCCTGACCTTCGCGGGCGGATATACGAGATAGAAGGTCGCCCCGGCACCGTTCCGCCAGTTGTACCACATCGAATCGGTCTTGCCGATCCAGCGTGGCTGCAACGTGGTGCTGTACACCACGCGTTGCAGCGCCTGCGTACTGAACTTGTTCGCAAGCTCCCAGTTGGCTTGCGGTCGGTCGTTGCTCTGCGCCCACGATCCCATGGGAAGCGTGAGGAACAGAAACGACGCGAGGAGTGGCGCGAAAATCGGTCGATGAGACGAAGCGGCCGGCATACGTGAGTCTCCAGTCGGGCGGACGAATTTCCGGGA
The DNA here is from genome assembly GCA_035646395.1 of Gemmatimonadaceae bacterium. Lineage (GTDB taxonomy): Bacteria > Gemmatimonadota > Gemmatimonadetes > Gemmatimonadales > Gemmatimonadaceae > JABWBJ01. Next base: position 15,604 of record DASRPK010000142.1, read on the forward strand.
CAGGAGTCGTCCCGGGCGCCCCTACGATATGGTGCAGGCCGAACGCCAGCGAGGATGAATCGCTATTCGGGAGACTGCGGCGTCCGGAGGCGGTAGACGGGGATCAATGGGGTCTGACCCCATTGATCGGACTACTTCAGCAATGATGCGAAGACCAGCGCCTGCCGGCCCCGTGACATCAGGGCTTTCCGGAGACGGCGGCGGGAACGCTGCATCGCGCCGGCCGAGGGAAACCCAAGAATGGCGGCGACAATGGTGCTGGGTTTGACGCCGCGACGCTCCAGTTCCTGCGCGTGAAGCACGCGCCCAGTGCGCGACAGGATCCCGGGACTGGGGAGTCCAAGGAATGACACCCGGTTCTGCAGGGTCTTCCGGCAGGTGTTGAACACCTTCGACCGGATCGACCAGACATCGAGCCGGAACCCGTTCCGGATGCAGTGCATAACGAGCGACCGTTCCGACGATGCGCGGAACCATTTCCAGATCAGCCGGAGTTCCGTCTCCGGTGCGGGAGCCGCGAGTCGGGCCCGGAGCGTGTCCGCGAACGCTTCGATATCTGAACGCGTGTCGAGACAGAACACCTCGTCGACGCCGGCGGCGGCCAGCTTCGTCATGTTGCGCGCCACTTCACTGGTATCGCGGGCAACAACGTACATGCCGACGTGAGGGAACTGCGCGCGCAGCTGCTCGAGGGCGTCGATCGCGCTCAACCCGTTCGCGAGAACCGGCGCCATCGCGATCGCGGTCGACCTGTTGAGGTACGCGCTGGTCGGGGCACCCAGGTGCCTGACGAGATCGACGGTGACGATGCGGAAGAATTCGTTTTCCTCACCAAACTGGTCGATCAATGCGCGGGCGCAGGAAACGTCGACGAGGAGTTCCCGCTTGAGGGCGGGATCCACCGCGATACCTGGAATGGCCTGCATCGCGCCCGGCGGCGTCTGAAGCCGCACGCCGGAAACGTCTTCCTCATGGTCCGAGCTGATCGTATCCAGGTACATCGATGGACGCGGCTGACGGCGAAATTGGCGCGACGACGAAATCGGGGAAGACGCGCGTCGCACACTTTGAGGTGCAGACTCAGGCATTCGCAAGAGACCGCTTTTGGTAAAGGACGATTTCCAGCGGATTTGCGATCGATTCTCGCGGCAACATCCGGGAACACGGATCAGACGGATTGAGCGAATTGACACTGATTTGAGCAGGCGGCACCGGGCTCTGACTCCGTTTTGGCATCGACGATCCCGATTCTTCCTGCCCGGTGCCGCCTGCTCAAACCCGCGTTGATCCGTTCAAACCCGTGTGATCCGTGCTCCCAGGCCGTACCCGTGTGAATCCCTACTCGCAATCCGCAAATCGGCGTGCCAGACTAGGTCAACGCTGGCCATCGTTCCCAAAAGGATCCGGATATGACCGACTTCTCGAGACGGGACTTCGTCGCCGATAGCGCCAAACTGGCACTCGGCGCGATGATCATCCCTCGCCACGTCCTGGGCGCGACGCCGTCCCGTCGCGCGCCTTCCGACACCCTGAATGTGGCTGTCGTCGGATTTGGCGGAATGGGCATGAACAACACGATGGAGCTGGTCGACGCAGGGGAAAACCTGGTCGCCGTCTGCGACATCGATAGCGCGTTCGTCGAACGCCAGCTCGCGGGCAAGCTTCGGCCGAATAACCAGGGGGTAGTCTCGCCGGCAGCGGTGAAGTTGCGCGACGCCTACGCCAAAGCGGCCAGGTACACGGACTTCCGCGAGATGCTGGATAAGCAGAAGGACATCGAAGCGGTCATTATCGCGACCCCGGATCACCTGCACGCCCACATCGCGGTGGCCGCGATGCGTGCGGGCAAACACGTCTATGTCCAGAAGCCGCTGACCTACTCTGTTTACGAAGCCCGTCTGCTGGCACGAGTCGCCGCTGAAACGAAGGTCGCCACGCAGATGGGCAACCAGGGCCACTCTCGCGAGGGAACGCGACGGATCCAGGACTGGATCAACGCCGGCGTGATCGGAGCTGTGCGCGAAGTGCATGTCTGGACCGATCGACCGCAGCGGTATTGGGCACAGGGAATCCCCGGACCAACGCAGATTCCCGTGCCGCAGGCCGCGGCACCCAGCGCTAGCCAGACCGCGCCGGCGCCTTCGAACCAGCCGGCGCTTCCACCCGCGCCGCCGAGTTGGAACGTCGGGACAGTCAACCGGGCCATCATTTCGGCGATGGCCGCCAACCCTCGCGACCTGCCGCCGGGGCTGAACTGGGAGCTCTTCCTCGGCCCCGTTGCCCAGGACATTCCCTATCACCCCGCCTATCACCCGTTCAGCTGGCGGGGTTGGGTTCCGTTCGGTGTCAGCGCCATCGGCGACATGGGTGCACACCTCATGGACCAGTCCTACTGGTCGTTAGGCCTCGGCCTCCCCACGAGCATCATGTCGAACTCCACGCCGTGGGGTGGTCCCACCGCGAACCCGGCGTCGTATCCGCTCGCCATGACCACGAAGTATGAATTTGCGGCCCGTGGCGACAAGCCGGCGGTCACGATGTACTGGTACGACGGCGGTTTGTCTCCGATGATCCTGGCCGACGTGCCGCGTCCCAGCGGCGACGGTGGCGGCGCAGTGTTCGTCGGCGAGAAGGGATACCTCACGCACGAGACGTACGGCGACAACCCGAAAATCTTCCCTGCCGCGCTCGCGGCCGAAGCCGAAAACGTGCCAAAGTCGTACCCGCGCATCGCGACGGGTCACGAGGTGAACTGGGCCCTGGCCTGCAAGGGCGAAGCGAAGGCGAGCTGCCCGTTCGATTACGCGGCGCCGCTCACCGAAGTCATGTTGTTAGGCATCGTGGCACTCCGCGCGGGGCAGAACAGGCGGATCGAGTACGATGCCGCGAACATGACGGTCAGGAACGCGCCGGAAGCCAATCAATGGCTGACGCGTGAATACAGAACCGGGTGGGCTCTTTAGGCGGATGTGGGAGGTGGGATGTGGGAGGAACCGATGAAAGTCGGATTTGATCTGGTTCCTCCCACATCCCACATCTCATCTCCGCCCACCAATCGCACCGTATCACCAATTCACATGCGCATCTCGAAAAGCCTTTGTCTGCTATCGATCTTGGCTCTCGCAAGCGGAGCGTCCGCTCAGGCCCCCAATACGCTCACCGCCGACGAACGCGCCGCCGGCTGGAAGCTGCTTTTCGACGGCAAGACGACCGCCGGCTGGCGCGCCTACGGTGCGGACACAATGCCAAGTGGCTGGCAAGTCGTGGACGGGGTGTTCACCCGGGTCTCTCGCGCCGCCGACATCATTACGAGAGACCAGTATGGCGACTTCGAGTTACTGCTGGACTGGAAGCTCGAGCCGCGCGGCAACAGCGGACTTTTCTACCGCGCCATCGAAGGCCTCGAGTGGATCTACCATGGCGCACCGGAATACGCGCTGCTCGACGACGCTGGCCACAACGACGGGAAGAATCCCCTGACGTCCGCGGGATCGGTTCACAGCGTCTATGCCCCTCCACGCGGCGTGGTGAAGCCGGCGGGTGAATGGAACACGACCCGATTGGTAGCGAGAGGGACACACATCGAGCACTGGCTCAACGGGCAGAAGGTCGTCGAGTACGAGCAGGGGAGTCCCGACTGGGCCAAGCGCGTTGCCGCCTCCAAGTTCGCCGTCTGGCCGAAATACGGAAAAGCGATGAAGGGCCACATCGGACTACAGGAGCACGGCGGCCGGGCGGAATTTCGAAACATCAAGATTCGAGAGCTGAAATAACCGGGCAGGCGGGCGGGCGAGGCGGGCAGACGGGCACGCGAACACGGCGCCGGTGCCCCCGGTTGCCCCTATGCCCCATGCCCCATACCCCATTCGTTGAGCCCGCCATTCCCCTAGGCGCGCAAAGGAAGCGCGGACGCGTCGACTCGTGTCGAACGCCTACAAAAGGCCCTTCGCCCCGCACCGCTCGCCCCTCACCCTCATTCGGGGGCCGAAGCAGCCTGTGACGGCTAGCTTTACGGGTCCCTCGGATCGCTGAAAAAAGTGTGACTCCTTTTCAACGGTTCCGCCGTAATAGGTGTCGAACCACGAACCTGCGAGACCCGTTCCCGTGGATATCAGAAGAGACCCCCCCAAGAAGACGAAACGGAACTTGCTGATCGCAGGGGGCGCCATCGCCGCTGTGATGCTCACGGTTGCATTGAGCCAGCTGGAAGCGCGTCCGCCTTCGGTGGCGCGCGCTGAAGTGATCATCGACTCCGTCCAACGCGGCGAACTTGTTCGCAACGTTCGCGCGCCCGGCACACTCGTGCCGGAGAACATTCGCTATGTAGCCGCCGTTGTCAGTGGCCGAGTCGAAGATCGTCCGCTGCGCCCGGGCGCGATGGTCACCGCCGGCACCGTGATTCTCGTCCTCAGTAACCCAGACGAGAACCTGCAGCTGCTTACTGCTCGCGAGGCGCTGGCGCAGGCGGAGCAGAACCTGGTGACAGTCCGGTCGAACCTGGAGAGCCAGAAGCTCCAACAGGAAGCGAACATCGCGCGCCTCAGGACGCAGCTGGCGCAAGCAGAGCGGAACAAGGCGACCTTCGAATCGCTCGATCAGACCCGGAAGGGACTTGCCTCAGAGAATGAACTCAAGGCCGCCCGTGAGACGGTCGTTGAACTGACCACGACCCTCGGCATTGAAGAGCGCCGATTGAAACTGATGGAAAGCTCGATGGCTGAGCAGATCGCCGGCGCCGAAAACACGGTGAACAGCAACAAGGCCGTCGTACAGCTGCGCCGCGATCGCATCGAGGGCTTGAACGTGAAAGCGGGTATCGATGGCCAACTCCAGAGCTTGAACCTCGAATTGGGGCAGTGGATCAATTCGGGAACCGAGTTGGCGCGTGTCGCACAGCCGGGCCGCTTCAAGGCCGTGCTGCGTGTCCCGGAGTCACAGGCGAAGGATGTCAGTGTCGGCCAGAGGGTCGACGTTGACCTGCACCCGGCCATCGTGAAGGGCCGGGTGATGCGCGTCGACCCGATTTCCCAGAACGCCACGGTGGAAGTGGAAGTCGCGCTGGAAGGTGAAATGCCGGCCGGCGCCCGCTCGGACCTCAGCGTCGACGGAACGATCGAGATCGACCGGATCCCGAATACGATGTTCGTGCAGCGTCCCGGAAACTCTCAGCCCGACCAGACCGTTGGGTTGTTCAAGCTCGAGCCGGATGGAAAGACCGCGGTTCGGACGAACGTGAAGTTCGGCAAGGCGTCGGTAAACCTGATCGAAGTGCTCGCGGGTCTGAATGTCGGGGACAAGATCCTGATTTCCGACATGGGACAGTATGACACGGTGAATCGAGTACGAATTAACTAAGACCACAGGCCAGAGGCCAGAAGGCCAGCGGCTGGATACAAATAGCGTTGTTTTCCTCTGGCCTCTGGCCTCTTGCCTCTGGCCTGATGTTTTGACTCCAACTGCGGAGCGAGGTATGGAACCGTTGATTCGGATGGAAGGCATCAAGAAGGTTTTCTACACGGATGAAGTCGAGACGCATGCGCTTGCCGACGTGCACCTCGAGATCAATCCGGGCGAGTATATCGCAATCGCCGGCCCATCCGGATGCGGCAAGACCACGCTGCTTTCGATCCTGGGCCTGCTCGATACGCCGACCGATGGGACGTACATGCTGAGCGGCGAACACGTCGCAAAGCTTTCGGCCGCCGATCGCGCACGCATCCGCAACCGGCAGATCGGGTTCATCTTCCAGGCGTTCAACCTGATCGGCGACCTCACGGTCTACGAAAACGTCGAGCTGCCGCTGACCTATCGCGGCATGTCGTCGCAGGAACGGAAGAAGCGCGTTGCTGATGCGCTCGAGCGCGTGCAGATGGGGCATCGCATGAAGCACTATCCGTCGCAGCTCTCCGGCGGTCAGCAGCAGCGTGTTGCCGTGGCCCGCGCGGTCGCCGGCGATCCCGCCATCCTCCTGGCCGACGAACCGACGGGTAACCTCGACTCAGTGAACGGCGAGGCC
>DASRPK010000143.1:0-55452 GCA_035646395.1 Gemmatimonadaceae bacterium
GCGACCGCGGAGGGATTGCCGTCGAAGAAGGATCTCGCAACCGCGAGCGAAATGCCTCCGAGCGCGATGAACGACACCGCCGCCGCGATCTGGAAAGCCTGACTGCGACGCCAGGAGCGACCAACGGGAGCTCCCGCTCGAACAGTTCGCATCGCCGGACGCGCCGCGTTCCGCGGGAGCGCCGCGACGATTGCCTTCACGTTGACCGCGGGCGACTCGGCGTAGGCCTCACGGACCAGTCGCAACAGCGCCAGCTCGTCGGCGCACTCGGCGCACGACGCAACGTGGGCGTCGACCTCGGCACGCCGGGACGCGGACAACGTGCCGCCCAGATAATCGGGCAGCAGTTCGCGAATCTCGACGTTCAGGCAATCACTCATTGAGGTTCTCCTTCACGGTCCGCAACGCGTTGTGATAATGCACCCGCGCCGCTCCTTCCGTTGTTCCAGCCACTTCTGCGATCTCCTTGTACGACAACCCCTCGTTCACACGCAGGAGGAAAACCTCCCGTTGGGTCGGCGACAGCTTCCCCACCGCTCCCCACACCTTCCGTTTCGCCTCGCTGGCAATCAGGCCATCCAGCGCGGTGTACTCGGTCGCGGCATCCACCTCGTCCAGGTCCCCCACTTCCCGCCGCCTCCGAAACGCTCGTCGCCGATCCACAACCAGGCGCCGTGCAATCGTGAACAGCCACGTCCTGAGCGAACTGTCGCCTCGAAAGCTCTCCAGCGACTGGAACGCCCTCACAAATGTGTCCTGAACCACCTCGTCCGCCCCATCTCGCTCACCCAGGCTGCCAATGTACCGGGCGAGAGCCGTGGCATGCCGCTCCACCAGGGCAGTGGCTGCCCGTTCGTCTCCCTCTGTCCAACGCTTGATTAGCGCATTGTCGAGGGAGTCATCCCGTCCGGTCAGGTCCTCTGCCATTGCGGAGTCGACCAGTAAGACGGGTGTGGGCGCAAGTCGTTAAGGGATAAGGTAGACAGGCAAGCCTGGGTGCGTTTTAACCCGGGTTGCCATGGCTGTGGCGGTCCGACAAGATGGGCGATGAACCTGACTGTACGGCAAGGTAGCCCCGGGAAGATCGGCGTCGAGATCATCGCCCATCGCGGCGCCAACCGCGAGGCGCCCGAAAACACGATTCCGGCGTTCGAGCGAGCGCTCGACATCGGCGTTCACGGAATCGAGCTCGACGTTCACGTCACACGCGACAGCGTGCCGATCGTTCATCACGACCCTGTTCTTCCTGACGGCGGAAGAATCGACAGGATGGCATCGGTAGATCTGGAGCGTCGCACTGACGCGCCGACACTGTCGCAGGTCCTCGAACTCGTTCACGGCCGATGCCATCTCTACGTGGAGATCAAAGCTCCCGCGGCCGTCATCCCGTCCGTCGAACTGCTCAACGGTATGACGGAATGGTGTTCGGTCCACAGTTTCGATCACCGGATTGCTCTCGTTTCACGATCGCTTCTCCCAGACATGACCACCGGGATCCTTCTCGTCAGTCGACTGGTCGATCCCGCCTACGCCTTACACGCTGCGAAATCGACTGACCTGTGGCAGCACGCGGACTACATCGACTCTGATCTCATTGCCGAGGCGCACAGCGAGGGCGCGCGCGTGATTGCCTGGACGGTCAACGAGGTTTCGCGCGCGAGAGAGCTGAAGGCGATCGGTGTCGACGGTATCTGCACCGACTCCCCACGGGAACTGCTCCTGGGGCTGAGCGAAAGCGCCTCATAACGCGACTGGCTCCTGCCGACTCGTCGGCCTAGCTTAGCGACGTACCCTTTCAACGGAGAATCAGGTGTCATCGCGCCACGTTATGCTGGCCGCGATTGCGTCGGCAATCGGCTGTGCAACCGGCCGAGCCGCTCCGGCCCCCGCGGCTGTGCAAGCGCCGGCAGCCCAGACGCAATCAGCGCCACGGCAAGATTCCACGCCAACGCCACCCGGCGCCGGTGCGTTGTCCGCGCCCAACAGCGACCCGTTCCCCAGCACGTATCGTCCCGTTCCTTCACGCCCGATTGCGATTCGGAATGCGACGATCATGACCGCGGCCGGGCCTACCATTCGCACCGGCACGATCGTGCTGCGCGATGGCAAGATCGTCGCGGTTGGTGCAGACGTCGCTGTTCCACCTGACGCACAAGTCGTCGATGGAACCGGGAAGTTCGTGACGCCGGGAATGATCGACACGCACTCGCACCTGGGTGTCTACGCCGCGCCTGGTGGTGACGCGCTCAGTGATGGCAACGAAATGTCGTCGCCTTCCACCCCGAACGTGTGGGCTGAACACTCCGTGTGGCCGCAGGATCCGCAGTTCCCGCGCGCGCTCTCCGCCGGCGTAACAACAATTCAGGTTCTGCCTGGCTCGGCGAATCTCTTTGGGGGGCGCAGCGCCGTACTCAAAGTCGTGCCCGCGCGCACTGTGCAAGGGATGAAGTTCCCCGACGCGAAGTACGGCCTGAAGATGGCTTGCGGCGAGAACCCGAAGCGCGTTTATGCGCAGCGCGGTCTCATGACGCGCATGGGCAACGTGGCCGGCTACCGCGCGCAGTGGATCAACGCCGAAGCGTACCGCCGTCGCTGGGACAAGTGGCTCGCTGGTGATCGCAAGGGTGATCCGCCGTCCCGCGACCTGGCGATGGAGACGCTCGCCGAGGTGCTGCGCGGCAACATCTTCGTGCACAACCATTGCTATCGCGCCGACGAGATGGCGCAGATGATCGACATCGCAAAGGAATTCGGCTACACGATCAAGTCCTTCCACCACGGTGTCGAGGCATACAAGGTCGCGGACATGCTCGCGGCAAATAACATCAGCGCCTCGATCTGGTCCGACTGGGGCGGCTTCAAGATGGAAGCGATGGATGGCGTGCGCGGTAACCTGCCGTTGGTGCATAACGCCGGCGCCAAAGCCATCGTGCACTCGGACGATGCCAACGGCATGCAGCGGCTGAACCAGGATGCGGCGAAGGGCATTTCGGAGGGCCAGACGATCGGCATCACCATTTCCGAGGACGAAGCAATCAAGTGGATCACGATCAACCCCGCCTGGGCGTTAGGCCTGGACGACAAGATCGGCTCCCTGGTGGCGGGCAAGAACGCCGACGTGGTCCTCTGGGACAGGAATCCCTTCAGCATCTACTCCCGCGCCGAGAAGGTCTGGATCGATGGCGCGATGCTCTTTGACCGGCTGGACCCGGCGCAGCAGTGGCGCACGGATTTCGAGCTCGGCTACGTACCTAACGGGAAGGTGTGGCCATGAGACACTACAGGGTTTGGGGCCTGGGGCCTGGGGTAGCGCTCCTTCTGACGTTGAGCGGTACTGTGGCCCAGGCACAGACGATCGCGATCACGGGAGGCCGCGTTCATCCCGTCAGTGGACCGGTGATTGAAAACGGCACGGTGCTCATCCGCAACGGACGGATCGCGGCGGTGGGCGCGGACGTGACGATTCCTGCCGACGCCACGCGCATCGACGCTACGGGGAAATGGGTCACGCCGGGCATTGTCAACGTCGCCACGACGTTAGGTGTCGTCGAAATCGGCGCGGTGCAGGAAACGGTCGACACTCCGGCGCGCGGTCGCGGTGACGCGATCACGGCGTCACACAAGGTCTGGGAAGGATTCAACGCCAACTCGCCCTTGATCCAGGTCACGAGGAACGATGGCATCACCACCGTTGGCGTCGTGCCCAACAACGCCCTGGTTGGCGGGCAGGCGGCCATGCTGGATCTCGGCGACGGCGGCCTGTCGGAGATGTTGCTCCAGGCGCCGATCGCGATGATCGCCGACATCGGCAGCAAGAGCGACCAGATCGGCGGCACCCGGGCGGAAGTGCTGCAGCGGCTGCGCGACCTGCTCTCCGACACGCGGGAGTACGTGCGGCGGCGGGCGGACTACGAACGGAACGCGACCCGTGAGCTCGCCGCGCGACGCGGAGACCTCGAAGCGATGATTCCCGTAGTCCAGGGGCGGTTACCGCTCGTGATCGATGCCAATCGCGCCAGTGAAATCGAGTCGGCGCTGAACCTGGCCCGCGAGTTCTCGCTGCGGATCGTCATCAGCGGCGGCGCCGAGGCGTGGATGGTGGCTGACAAGCTGGCCGCGGCCAAGGTGCCGGTGATCGTGGGTGCGCTCAACAACATCCCGCTGTCCTTCGCGACGTTAGGCGCCAGGCAGGAGAACGCGGGGCTGCTGCAGAAGGCCGGCGCGCGGGTGCTGATCAACGGGGGTTCCGACGGGTTCAATGCCCGGAACGTCCGGTTCGAGGCGGGAGTGGCCGTCGCCTTTGGCCTGCCGTGGGCCGAAGCCCTGCGCGCGGTGACGTTGACCCCGGCCGAGACGTTCGGCGTGGCCGACCGGATTGGCTCGTTGCAGGTGGGCCGGGAGGCAAATGTCGTCGTCTGGAACGGCGACCCGTTCGAGCCGATGACCCGCGCGGAACGCGTGCTGGTGCGCGGAGTGGATGTGAAACGCCCGTCGCGCCAGGACGAGTTGATGCAGCGATACAAGGTTCTGCCGCCGACGTACCGACGTTAGGTTCACCTTCAGCGGCCGGGCTGTCCATGCCGGTTCGGTTCCAACCGAGCCGGCATTGACGTAGTTGGTCTTTCGGCTCGGTCTATGTGGATCAATACATCGATTGAGACATGCCCATCACGTGGAACCAAAAGAGGAGAGCATCAACGCGATGGAGGCCTTGAGTCCCGTCCTGGTCGTCGCCGGCGCGCGTCCGAATTTCATGAAGGTCGCGCCGATCATTCATGCGCTCGACAGCGCCAGAATCCGTCGCATCCTCGTGCACACAGGCCAGCACTACGATGCGCAGATGTCAGACACGTTTTTTGCGGAGCTCGGGATACCTGCCCCGGATCGGCATCTCGGAGTTGGTTCAGGTTCTCACGCGGCGCAGACTGCTCGCATCATGGAAGCCATCGAACCCGTTCTGCTCGAGACCCGGCCCCGTTGGATTCTCGTGGTCGGGGACGTGAACTCGACACTGGCGTGCGCTCTTGTCGCCGCCAAGCTGCGACACTCGATCGGTTGCCGCATCGCGCACGTGGAGGCCGGTCTTCGCAGTAACGATTGGTCAATGCCGGAAGAAGTGAATCGCGTGCTGACCGACCGGCTGAGTGACCTTCTCCTCACTCCATCGCCTGACGCAGAGCCGAACCTTTTGCGGGAGGGGATCGAGGCAGAGCGAATTGTGTTCGTCGGCAATGTGATGATCGATACGCTGTTACGGATGCTGCCCGGTGCGCGCGCGCACGACGCTCCGCGACGGGTCGGGATTGGGGGTTCGCCGTTTGCCATCGCGACGCTCCATCGCCCCTCAAATGTCGATTCGCCGACGACGCTCCGTCCAATCCTCATGGCGCTCGGCGCCCTAGCGGTGTCGATGCCCGTCGTGCTGCCTCTCCACCCTCGCACGCGCCAACGCGTCGAGGAATTTGGGCTTGGCTCGCTGCTTGCACCACTCAAGGCGACGCCGCCGCTCGGCTACACCGACATGCTCGGGCTGCAGTCAGCGGCCTCGGTGGTGATTACGGACTCGGGTGGAGTTCAGGAAGAAACGACGGTCCTCGGAATTCCCTGTGTAACGCTGCGCGAAACGACCGAACGGCCGATCACTATCAGTGTCGGGACAAATCGACTCGCTCCGTGGCCACTGACGGAAGATGGAATCGTTGCCACCGTGCGGGCTGCTCTCGAACAGGGACCAGTCCCTGTTGGTGCCCGAGCACCCGCTGGTTGGGACGGACGGGCGAGCCAGCGTATCGTCGAGGCGCTTCGGAATCATACGAACGTGGCCTAACGCAATCGCCGTCCGGCGGCGGGTGATACAGAGACACCCTGTCCAGCGCGCGACTGCCTGGCCTACGCAGGCTGTGGCTCCACGCGTTGTGGCGACTGCAGGACGACTCGATTCAATGCCTCGAAAAACAGTTGGGCCTGTCTTTCGCGCGAGAAGCGTCCGTCCGCGTTCAGCGGCTGTGGCCTGGCGCCGCTCCGTGCTTCATGCACCCGTCGCGTGATGGCGGCTGCGATCGCATCAACATCGTCCGGCGGGATGATATCGGCCGTCGTGTCGCCGAGCAGATCAGCGATGGCGGTTCCCGGCTCCGAGAGAGCGAGCAGCCAAGCGGGGCGCTGAACGTACTCGAACAGTTTCGCCGGTACGCTGTATACCCAGGTTTGTGGCAGTAGTACCAGCATCGCCGAACGGTCGAGCAGTGCGGTTGCCTCGGCTCGCGGGCGGCGCGCTTCGCAGGTGAAGACCGACTCGATCCCCTCTTCCCTGGCCAGCTTTAGCACCGGAAGGCGTTGCGGCTCCTCGACGCCCATGAAGTGCAGGCGGATATCGTCGCGAGACAGTCTCTCTCGTTCGACTACCTGGCGCAACGCACGAAACAACGCCCTGGGCCGGCGGCCCCCGTACAGCGCGCCAGTATAGGAGATCGTGAAGGGTTTTGCTGAAAATGCCGGCGGCGCAGCAATCGGATCGGCACCGTTCATCACGGTGATCAGGCGATGCGTCGCCTCCGGATATGTCGCGCGCATGTAGCGACCGGCGGCGTTCGTGTTGACCAGGACCAGCGCGGCCGCGTTCACACTGGCACGCTCATAACGATGACTGAGTGTTCTCCATGCATCGCCGCGCATATCGGGGGGCTCGGCTTCGCTGCTCGTCCACGGATCCCGAAAATCGACAATCAGCGGTCGAGAAATTGCAGAAGCAATTTGCCTCGCGGCCTCGTGCGCCATGTGCGGGGGGCCGGAGCTTATCACGCAGGCGTACTCTGTGTTTCGCGCGAGCGCCAGGCCGACATCGGAAACGTCCTGGGCCCATCGTCGCCAAACATGGTAATAATTCATCGCCGCGACCGTGCGCTTCACCTGCTGCCAGCGCAAACGGAGTCCCTTTGTTGTTTCGGGCTCGCCGTCACTATCACCCGCGAAGTCAGGCGCCTTCACCGCCTGCGGACGTGGCGCGAGCAGCCGGCGCCGCCACTTCATCATGAAGTCAAGGCCGCTGCGCGGAAACGGAATCCCGTAGAGCCGGAGTCCGGGCGGAAGCGACGCCAGGCGCGACTCGTCGCGGTCGCTCGATTCGGCCGGGTCCATGAGCAGCACGTCGGCCTTCCAATCGAACTCAGCGGCGTGCCGGAGCATCATCTCCCACCGTAGCGCACCGACCTTCGCGTCCGGGGGGAATGAACAGGTAACAAGCAACAGGCGTCGAGTGGCCGATGAGGGCCGAGTCTCGAAAAAGGGAACGGTCATCCGCAGCCTGATTTCTCCATTGCGAGCACTCGCTCTTCCGCGCAGCCAGACAAGAAATAGAACTTGTGCCTAACGCAGAGGCAACGGCGTCTAACCACGGACGCTCTGGACCCGCTGCCCTTTACGGAAGGGTCGGACGCCGGAGCGCCTCACAGCATGCCGAGAGTGTCCTGCCCTGGTACAGGACTCATATTAGTACAGCAATGTCACACCGTCTTACCATGACGACAGCCCTTGATATCGACGAGTATGCAGGCATCAATGTTTCGGCCACAGTGAAGGTCCTCGCCTGGAGTGCCGGACCGCCTATCGACGTCGGAACCTCGGTGGGGGATCTGGCCTGATGTGCGGTATTGTCGGGCTTCTCGCAGCAAAAGCAGACGATCCGTTAGCGATAGTCAAGCGAATGTCGGCTACCATCAGGCACCGCGGGCCGGACGACGAGGGGTACATGGCCGACGGTGCTTTCGCGATGGGAATGAGAAGGCTGTCGATCATCGATCTCGCCAGCGGCCATCAACCCATTACAAACGATGGCGGCGAACTCTCGATCATCTTCAACGGCGAGATCTACAATTACGCCGACGTGCGGGACTGTCTCGTCGGACTCGGTCATCGGTTCCGAACCAGGAGCGACACCGAAGTAATCCTGCGAGCGTTCGAACAATACGGCGCGGCGTGCGTGCACCGGCTGAATGGGATGTTTGCCTTCGCGATCTGGAATTCGAAGAGCCGCGAGCTCTTTCTGGCGCGTGATCGCATGGGAGTGAAGCCGCTGTACTACGCGGCACATGACGGCGCGTTTGTATTCGGTTCGGAGATCAAGGCTCTCCTGGAGTCGGGGCTCGTCTCCAAGCGGCTGAACCGTGAAGCGCTGTGGCACTACCTGTCGTTTCGGTATGTCCCGGAGCATTCGTGCATCTGGGACGACATCGTCAAGCTTCCTCCCGGCCACACGATGACCGTGAGCGCCCGGGACATGAAGCCTCGTATCGAGCGATACTGGGACATCCCGCGCGAGCCTGTTACCGAAGCGCTGGATCCGAAGGAAGAAGCCGAACGCTTCGGAGCATTGTTCGAAGATGCTGTTCGACTGCGCCTGATCGCGGATGTTCCGGTTGGCATCCTGCTTAGCGGAGGACTGGATTCCAGCGCCGTCGCTGCTGCTGTGAGTCGCGTTCACGACGCTCCCATCACGACCTTTTCGGTCGCGTTCCGTGATGGAGGTGACGCGGACGAAACCCCGTATGCGCGGCTGGTCGCAGATTTACTGGGCGCACCGCATGAGGTCATCCGGATCGGTCAGCCGGAGTTCGAGGAGTGGATGCCGGAGTTCGTGTGGCACGCCGATGAACCGTTAGGTGACTCCGCGTCCATACCCTTGTTTTTCGTTTCGCAACTGGCCGCGAAACAGGTGAAGGTGGTGCTGAGCGGCGAAGGGAGCGATGAACTGCTGGCCGGGTATCACTTCGACCAAACGCTGGCCGACCTGCAGCGGGCCACTCGTCAGGCACGGGTGGGGGCCGCCCTTCCCTCAGAACTGCGGCGGGTGTTGCGACGGGTCGTTTCCGGCAACCGGGTCGAGCGGCTGTTACTCGAACCGGATGAATTGCTCCGCTGGATGGCGCCTAACATGACATCGGCCTTCACGTCCAGCGAGAAACGGAGACTATGGGAGGACGCACCACGCTTCGAGGACTCCGCGGAAGTCGTACGTCGGGTGTATGACCGCGTGTCCCGCCGCGATCCATTGGACGCGATGCTCTACGTCTACGCGCAGGACTGGCTCGTCGAAGATCTGCTCATGAAAGCCGACAAGATGACGATGGCGGCCTCAATTGAGCTGCGGGTTCCGTTTCTGGACTACCGACTGGTGGAGTGGCTGACTTCTCGCCCGTCGTCCAGCAAGCTGCGTCAGGAAAAACACGGTGTCACGTCAAAGGCCCTGCTCCGGGATTACGCAACGGCGCACCTGCCGCGGGAGATCATTAACCGGCCGAAAATCGGCTTCGCGACGCCCGTCATGTCGTGGGTCCGCAACGACACGAACCACTTCGTCTCACGCACGCTTCGTAATCGGAATGCGTGGATCCGGTCGATGTTCAACGGAGCCGAGCTCGATCAACTCCTAGCTCGTGTCCAGACCGATGATCGTGCCGCAACACAGGCCTGGCATCTCTATGTGCTGGAGCACTGGGGTCGTCGCTGGATGTGAGGAATGATCCTCACCGCACTGTTGGACACTCGATAACGGGGGCCAGTATCGAACGACTCCGCACATCGGCGGTACGGAACATGGGAACACCGGAACCTCGAATTGGCGCCCGTGGATAACATGACGTGCAGTTCTCTGAGGATTCGACGTTGATCGTGAAGCGACTCATACTGGCGTTGATTAGCACCGCGGTCTTCCAGACTGTGAGCGCCGCGCAGGGGGTAGCCGCACCGGAGCTGCCGCGCACCGTGCCGGAATGGCGCGACCCGTATCCGGGACGGCCATGCTCCGTCACGCTGCGCGCCGGGGGCGACATCACCGCCGCGCTCCGTGCCGCGCGCGGAGGAGCAGTGGTTTGTCTGACGGCGGGCGCCAACTACGGCCCGTTTCAGTTGCCGTTCCGACGATCCAACGACACCGGATGGATCGTCCTGCGAACCAATACCGTGCTTCCGAGCGAGGGAACACGGATGCGACCGGGGATCGCGGCGACGCTCGCGAAGATCATACAGACCAGGGATGGATTACCGGCGATGACGACGAGCCCGGGCACGTCACGCTACCTGCTACGCGGCCTGGAGATCACGGTCGGTCGCGCCGTTAGACAGACGTATCCGCTGGTGGAACTTGGTACCAGCGGGCCGGATCAGGATTCCATGAGTGAAGTGCCGCAGCGGCTCATTCTCTCGCAGATGTACATTCACGGGACGGCGACCGGGGAGATGCAGCGCTGCGTGGCCCTGAACAGCGGCGCCACTGCCATCGTCGACTCCTGGCTCTCCGACTGCCATGGCAAGGGCTATGACTCCCAGGCCATTGGCGGTTGGAACGGCCCTGGGCCGCATCTGGTGCGGAACAATCACCTCGAGGGCGCCGGGGAAAACGTGATGTGGGGAGGCGCGACGCCCAGCATTCCGGACATGGTGGCTGCCGACATCACCTTCCAGCGCAACTACGTCTACACACCCATCGCGTGGAAGGATCGATGGACCAAGAAGAACCTGTTCGAACTCAAGAACGCCGTGCGGGTGCTGGTGGAAGACAACGTGTTCGACGGCTCATGGACGGACGGCCAGATCGGGCCGGCGATCGTGCTCAAGTCGATCAACGACCAGGGTAACTGCAACTGGTGCCGCACCACGGACGTCACGATCAGGCGCAGCTACATCACCCACGCCGGCGGCGGGATCGTCTTCAGTGGCCAGGAGAACTACAGTGGCGGCAGAGTCGATACGGTTGCCCGTCGCTTCCTCATTCAGGACGTCGTGTTCGACAGTCTGAACATGGGCCCCTACACCGGCGGTGCGCGCGCGGTGCAGATCACGGCTGGTCCGAGCGACATCACAATCGAACGCACTGTCATCACGGGACGAATTGTCGCCAACGTACTGCTCGACAAGTCCAGACCGGCGTCCCGCACCGTGTTCAAGAACAACGTCTGGGCACATGGTGACTACTTTGCGAGTGCCGATGGTCCGGGAATAGGTCTTCCCTCTCTTCGCGCGGGACTACCGGGATTCGGCTGGCAACGGATGACCGTCGTCGCCGGTTCCAGGACGGATCCCTTGCCGCCTGGAACGACAGTCGTGAACAGCGAGTCCGCCGCTCCCCTCGCCCGGCAGATCCGGGCGACCGTAAACGAGGCCGTCCGAGGCGTAATCGTTAGGTAGCCGGTTGAGCGCGCGTAACGTCGCGGACCGGCACAGGTTCTCCGCGCGCCGATCCGAGGCGAGGGTCAGTCAGCTCCCATCGCGTACGACGTTCGTCCGTTTGCAGCGAGGAGCGCTTTCAAATCGATGTCGACCGCGGTGCCCCTCCGCACGGCGTCGAGCAACCTGATGCAAGCCAGCGTCGCTCGTGCACCATCGACGACGTCCACCGCAGCCCTTCCTCCGCTGCGAACGTCCCGCAGGAAGCCGGTCATTTGTTCGGTATAGCCCTTGTCGGCCCACCACCGCTTGCTCGTAGTCCGGCGTGAGCCGCGCTTCTGCAGATATTTGAAGTCTTCCGTGATCATTGAGATCCCGGGCGAGAACACTTCCAGTCGCTCACCGCCGGACGTCTTGGTGCCAATGGTGCAATACGTGAGGTTGGCGATCGACCCGTCTTCAAACGTGAAAGTCGCGGCGATGTTGTTCTCGCCGATGGGTTCGGATGTGCCTCGGGGAAGACTCGCCGCCGCGACCGAGGTGAATTCGGATTCCAGTAGCCAGTAGAAGAGGTCCGTGAAGTGACAGGCCTCGCCCAGTATTGCCCCACCGATGGAAGGATCTGCCATCCAGTACGATCCTGAGATACCGGGAGAGTTAACGCGGCAGTTGATGACCGCGGGACTCTGCCGGCCGTGCAGCGCACGTTTCACGGCGACATAGTCCGGCGCGAATCGTCGGTTGAAGCCGACGGTGAGCAGCTTGCCGCTGGACTCGACTGCGTCGATCAGGGAACGGCATTCCTCTTCGGTCAACGCCATCGGCTTTTCGAGAAAGACGTGCTTCCCGGCATTCAGCGCGCTCAGGGCTTGCGACGCGTGATGCTGGTTGCGGCTCACGATCAGGATCATGTCGATCTCGGGATCCCCCAGCATCTGCTCGTATTCTGTGGTGCAATACGCTGCTCCAAAGCGGACAGCATAGTTCTTCCCGCGCGCTCCACTCATCGAGTGAACGGCGTGCAGGCGCGTCCCAGGCGTGTTCTGGATAATGGGGAGGTGTGCCCAGCGTGCGAGGTTACCCGCACCAACGAGGCCGACACGCAACGTGGCGCCGTTGGAACCGGTGTTGACCATCACCTTTCGCGTCGGCGCGTAATTCGGCGACGACTGCGCCGCAGATGCGGCCGGGTATTTCAGTAGCACGGCGAGGCTCGTCGAGCCGGGCGCCATGATGGTCTGGTACGCCTTTTCGGCGTCCTGGAGCGGGAAAGTATGACTGACCAGTGCGTCGACATTCACCCGACGCTCTGCCAGGAGTCGGAGGAACTCCTGCATGTTCCTGTTCTCGGTCCACCGCACGTACGCTTCGGGGTAATCGCGTCCCTGTTTTTCATAAGACGGGTCGTAGCTTCCCGGCCCGTACGCGCGCGCCATGAAGAGCTTGATTTCCTTCAGGTACATGTCGTTCCAGGGGAAGCTCATCTCCACGGCACCCACCACGACAATGCGCCCGCGATCCCGGCAGAGGCGGAGCGCCAGATGACACGGTGCCGACGAGTGCGCGGCGGCCGCGACGATGACACAGTCGGCGCCGCGTCCCTTCGTAATCGCGGCGACCTGCTGTTCCACATCGCCGCCGGCGATCACGTGATCAGCGCCCAGCGTTCCAGCCAGCTCGGTTCGTTCCGGCCTCAGGTCGGTGGCGATGACTACTGCTCCCTGAATGCGGGCAAGCTGCGCAACCAGTTGGCCGACGAGTCCAAGCCCGATAACCGCGACGACATCACCGACTCCGACCTCGCTGATGCGCACGGCGTTGAGGGCGATACTTCCCAGCGTGGTGAAGCAGGCCTGTTCGTGCGAGACGGCGTCAGGGATCGGGGCAACGAGGTTCTGTCCGGCAAGAATCGTCTCGGCGTGTCCGGTTCCCTCCCCGCCGTAAGCAACACGCTGCCCCAGCTCGATGTCCTTCACGGTCGGGTGGCGTTCGACAACAATGCCCGCACCAGCGTAGCCGAGTACCGCATACTCCTGCAGCTTCGCGCGCACCTCCGCGACCGTGCGCACAGGGCCATTCACCTTCATCACGTCCCAGACCTTCCGGATGTGTGAAGGGTTTTCGGCGACCCCGCGGATCAGTCCTTCGGTATGAATGCTCGCCGTTTCAGTGCCGGAGCTGATGAGAGAGGCGAAGGGTTTCAGGAGGACGTGATGAGGAATAACCGTGGGATCAGGCACCTCATCGACGACAATGTCCTTCAGTCCTTTTCGAAGCACCTGCTTCATCCCGTTTCTCCCTTGAGGTCCGAGTAGGCTCGCAACCACTTGTCGCGCACCTCGGGCCACGTGAATTGCCGGCACGATTCCCGCCCCGCTCTCGTTATGCGGATGGCCAAGTCATTGTCCTCCAGGAGCCGTATCGCGCTGGCCGCCATGGCGCGATGGTCACCGCGCGGCACGATGAGTGCGGTTTTTTCGTGCGTGACGATGTATGGCACACCACCAGCGTCGGTTGTCACAACCGGAAGCCCGCACGACAGGCATTCAATCACGGAGCCGGGCATGTTATCGAGGTCCGTCGCCGTCAGGTAGATATCATGTGAGTCATACAACGCGGGCATTCGTTCGAAATCGACGCGACCGACAAATGTCGTATTCTTCAATCGAAGCTCGCGCGCCAGCTCCTCCAACTGCGGCCGCATCCAGCCGTCGCCGGCAACGGTCAGGATCGCATCGGGATATTTCTCCTGAATGAGGGCAAAGGCCCTGAGCACGCACGGTACGTTGTAGAGCGGCTCGTGCAATCGACTGGTGAGGAATACCGGGCGAATCGGCAATCGGTCCCGGTAGGCGAATGTGTCCAGTTCCACGACGTCGTAGATCGTGCGGGCATTCAGGCCGAACCGCGCGAAAACCGACTGCAGGTACCCCGACGACACGACGATCATGTCTGCGCGTCGCAGACCGGGAACGGCCGTCAGTTTCCAGTTGCTGAGGTGATCCTCTGCCTCGCCGCTCCGGTAGTCGACCAGCACCTTCACCCGGTACATCTTGCCGATGAGGACGGCGGGCAGCACGCTGAACAGATACGAGTAATACGACGCTGAGAAGATGTGGATCACGTCGTATTTCCAGACGCGCGCCAGCAACAATATCCAGTACGCAATCGAGGTCACCGCCGTCCGCACGTACTTGATCCGTTGGAGCAAGCGCAATGGCCCGGGAAGTCGCGGGTTGTGCGGAAGGAACGAAACCTGGAGTGTTCGTTCCGGACGCAGTCCATTTATGAGTCGAACGGCCTGGCGTGCCTGGCCGCCGAAAATGTCCAGCGACGGCGCCAGGATGCAGACGCGAGTCGGTTTGACGTTCTGCGCGTCGGAAGCTTCGGACGTCACGGCAGCGGATGCGGCCATGTGGCCCTCCGGATAGACGATTTGTCCGGTCACTGCAAGCCGCTCCCGAAAGTCATCGAAGCTGTATTTGAGTGGTTCATGCAAATCGGTGAGTTTGCGGGCTCCCCGCGTGCTGTAATGTCGTACCCTCCTACGACAATCGCCCTGAACGAGTTAGCCAGGGCGATTGAAGTTACGACGATTGACGATACGACGCGTCAACGGGGAGATGGCTACGGCACGACAATCACTCCCGCAACTGCAGACGACACAGTCGCGCGGATCTGCGCACCCCATGGCGGTTCATTGGTGAGTACAGTTGTGCCTGCCGGCAGTGGATCGAGCGTTTGCCCGCGCACCACGGTCATGCTCTCCCAGATGAAGCCCGGCAGAGCCGCCGTGAGGGTGGCCAGACCGGGAGATGTCCCGTCAGAGGCGGAGAAATATTGGCCGTGCGCCCAGCCGTTATTCCGGAAGAGCGTACGCTGCGAGGGTCTGTGATTATCGAGTAGCATCGCGCACACGACGTTCCCGGTTGTGATTGTGCGCTCGAAGGTGATGTCAGTCGGTCCAGACGTTATTTGCACAGCCCGTGCACCGCCGACATAGGGCCCCATATTCAAGCTGTCGAATACGACATCCTGAATGAGGAAGCGGCGGGCAACTGAATCCACCGTACCGCCACTGTAATTCTCCTGACCGCTGATGACGATACCGCCGCCGGCGTGGGTGATGTAACTGCGCCTGACGGTGACGTCCGTGGTGCGGCACCAGTTGCAGTCCCCCTGGTCGTTAATCGACTTGAGCACGATCGCCGGCCCGATCTGGCCATCCGTCCACGAGCCGTCGAAGACGTTGTCCTCTACCAGCACCCGCACGGCGTTCTTGGTCTCGAACAGGTTCTTCTTGGTCCAGACGCCCTTCCAGGCGAGAGGCGTGTAGACGTAGTTTCGCTGGAAGGTGATGTCGGCGGCCACCAGGTTCCGGATACTGGGCGTCGCACCTCCCCACATCACGTTTTCCCCGGCGCCTTCCAGGTGGTTGTTTCGCACCAGATGCGGCCCGGGCCCGTTGAAGCCCCCGATCGCCTGGGAGTCATAGCCCTTGCCATGGCAGTCGGAGAGCCACGAATCGACGATGGCGGTCGCGCCGCTGTTCAAGGCCACACAGCGCTGCATGTCCCCGGTCGCCGTCCCGTGGATGTACATCTGCGAGAGAATGAGCCGCTGGGGAACCTCGCTCATCGTATCCTGATCCGGGCCGTTTGTGCCTAACGCGACGAGCGTGTAGGTCAACGTCACGCTGGCGGTCGGTGCAATCTCAATACCACGCAGGACGTACCCGAAGGTCCCTGGCGCGGTCTCCAGCGCCGGCAATCCGCCCCGGTCGATCACGATCTTCGCCAAGCTTCCAGCGAGTGATGGCCGCATTCGCGTCCCTTCCGGCGGAAGCGTAGTGGCAGTGCGCAAAACGATCCAACCGGTGTCTCCGGCCGCACGGGCCGGGAGGTAGGTCGCGCCATACGTGGCACCGGCGGTCAGGCACACGACCGAACCTCCCCGCGCTGCGCTCAACGCGGACGCGATGTTTCCGCCCGGTGGGATCGTCACGCTGCACGGGCGACCAGGATACGGATCCTTCGACGCCGGAACGACCCGCGGAAGTTCGGCCGCAGCGACCGACGTTATCGCCGTCGACACTGTCGTAGACGCGGAGCCGAGGATGCCATCGACTGAAGCCCGGATTTGTGCGGTGCCGCTGGAGAGTCCAGAGACAAGCCCCGTCGACGAGACTGAGGCGATCGACGACGTTGCGCTGGTCCACGTGACGGTCTTGCCGCCCAAGACGTTACCTGCCGCATCTTTCGCGACGGCCGACGCTTGCGCCGTGCTGCCGATTGAAATGTTCGAGGGCAGCGCGACCGTTACCGATGCGACGCTGGCCGGCGTTGAACTCACGCTCACATTCATGTTGCCTGTGACGCCCGAGGCGACAGCCGTGATCGTCGCCGCACCCGGGCCGACGGCTGACACGATGCCGGCGCTGGAGACCGTGGCCACGCCAGGATTCGTCGTCGTCCAGCTAAAAGAGGCGGCAACCGTGGTGCCCTGCGCATCCTTCCCCGTGGCGTTCGCCTGCGTGGTCTGACCGACCGACAAGGTAGTCGAAGGGGGAGTAATCGTGATCGACGCAAGCGTTTGGGGTGGCGCCGTCACTCGGAACGACTCGGGAACGGTGATCCCACCGCTGCTTGCGGTCACTATAGCGGAGCCCACGCCGACCCCCTTGATCACACCAGTCGCCGACACCGTGACGATCGATGAGTTCTGAGTCGAGTACGTGATCGTGCGGCCCGACAGGGTATTGCCCTGGGCATCTTTCAGCGTGACGATGGACTGGATCGATTGGCCGAGGAGGAGGTCCTGAGTCGGTACTTCAAAGAGAATGTCCGCAACCGCAGTCGGGGACGGAGAATTCACGGTCAGCGACGCTGCACCCGACACGCCTTCGCTTCTCGCAATGATTGCGACCGTGCCGGCGGCATGTGCCGTCACGACGCCGGATGACGTGACCTTGGCCACCGCCGTATCGAGACTGCTCCAGGTGACCGCGCGGTTGAGGACATTGCCCTGTGCATCCTTCAGCGTGGCAACGCCCTGCGTTTCCTGACCCACGCTGAGCGCGGGATTTCCAAGCGTGACCGTTACTGAAGCGACTGGAGCGGCCGGCGTGACGCCGACGTTGACCGTTACGCTGGTGCTCTTCCCTTCGATGTTCGCGGTCACGGTCGTCGAACCGGCTCCGATGGCGCTCACCACGCCTGACGAGTTTACCGAGGCGACCGTCGGATTCTGACTCGACCACGTGGCGACACGACCCGGCAGCGAATTGCCATCGGCATCAAAGGCACCGGCGGTGAGTGTGACAGGGCTGCTGCCCAACACCAGGGAAGCCGTCGATGGCGAAATCTGTACGGAGGCCACTGGCGCTGAGACAACGGTCAGCACAAGCGACGAGGACAGCCCGTTGCTCGAGGCCGAGATCGTCGTTGAGCCCGCGCTTACGCCGGAAACCAATCCGCCTGACGACACGGATGCGATAGTCTGGCTGCTCGAAGACCAGCTGATCGTCTGACCGATCATTTCGACGCCGGCCTGGTCGAGAACCTTGGCGGTCAACTGGGATTGCTTGCCGACATTGACTGAAGGCGCTTGCGGAGCGATCGACAACGACGCCGCTCTACGGGTGCCGACACTGACACGCTTCGAGGCAAACTTTCCGTCAACGATCGCGCTGATGGTTGTGGATCCGCCGCTGATTCCCTTGACCACACCTGTCGAGGTGACGGTAGCAACGGAAGGAATCGCACTCTGATATGCGATGGTGCGATCGGTAAGAGGGTTCCCCGAAGCGTCGAGCGGCGTTGCCGTTACCTGGACTTCTACGCCCACCGGTATCGTGTCGGTCGGTACGACGAGAGCGACCGATGTTGCGGGCGTTCCGAGTACGTTGACCGTGGCGCTACCGGTCTTCGTTCCGCTCGTCGCGGTAATCACCACCGTACCGGGAGCGATGCCGGTAACGAATCCATCCTGATTGACCGTTGCTTTCGAATAGTCCGAGCTACCGAAGGTGACCGTGCCGTTGGCGAGCCGGCCCTGCTGATCACGCAGCGTCACACTCAGCTCGACCTTCGCGCCCACGTACACGTTGGCCGTGCCGGGCGAGATGGTCACCGATGCGACCGGGGTCCGGAAGACCTTCACATTCCCTGTCCCACGTCCGTTCACCGTTTCGGCGGACACGGACAGTTCTCCCTCGGCCGTGGTCACGAGTGAACCGCCGTTCACGAATCGCGCTGCCGCAGTGTTGCTGCTGGTCCAGGTCAGGTCATTGAGGGCGATGACTTCCCCGCTCGTTGAACGGATGGTCGCCTTGAAATTGACTGTATCACCAAGGGCCACGACGGCGGCGCTGGGCTGCACATCGAGCGTGTATTCCCGGGGAGTCACGACAATCGACGCCGTATCGGCGCTGCCGCCCGCGGACGCGATGATCATCGCAGTGCCGGGGCCCACTCCCGTGATCGTCCCGAAACTGACGGAAGCAACCGAGGCGTCGGACGTCTTCCATTCAACCGGCACCATTTTCAGCGCGCCCGATTCATCCGTGACGCGGGCCGTGATGGATTTCGATAAAGATTCGGGAATCGTGTCGGTATGTACCGACAACACGACGGAGAGCTTTTCTTCCCCGGGCGGACTGGTTGATTCGAGGGTGCTGTTATCGCTGCAGGCAGCAATTCCAATTACTGAAACGGCGGCAGCGACGTGCCGGAGCGTCACATGCATCGAATGCCTCTCCCTGATGACCGTTCGGCAGACCGACCAGCATGGCGCGACAGGTCGCGCGGTAGCCTCGTGACTTTGCGTCCCAGCCTTTCGACTGGTTTGCCGTTATCGGGGCCTCGGTGGAGGCACCCTCTGAACTGCACGTCTTGCGTGTTACGACCATTAGACGAGACGTCATCGTCTTCTGCAACACATTGCGGTACAATGCGATAAGCCGTGAAAAAATTGATGCTGCTTACATGCCGCTCGTGCCTCAAGTCACGTTTGCGTTCGTGCGTGAATGCCATGCGGTCGCGTCGATTTCGCGGCGGAATTCCCGGTGTTCGGATGTGAGATTCACCTAACGCGAAGCAATCACCGGAGAGGACTCGTGGTCCGCTGCGAGACGCAGAAGCGATTGAATTCGAATTCGGCTCTGTGTGCGGCCGGCGTGCTGCGATTGACAACGTTGACGATTATTTGCGGCTGAGTTTTGCGCGGGGTTTTTAAGGCCGCGCGCTCGAGTCCGCAAGTGATGCAGCACACATCTGCATAACGATGTTCGCGCTTTTTTTGGGCTGCCAAAAAATCCTGGCGCCCGATTCCGAACCACGGGAGTGCGCGCGCGCGAATCTCGAGCACGCACTGCATCGTTGGA
This sequence comes from Gemmatimonadaceae bacterium, assembly GCA_035646395.1. Classification (GTDB taxonomy): domain Bacteria; phylum Gemmatimonadota; class Gemmatimonadetes; order Gemmatimonadales; family Gemmatimonadaceae; genus JABWBJ01. The sequence continues at coordinate 19,544 of DASRPK010000143.1, forward strand.
TTCACATTTTCAAATGTGGACGACAGAGCTGTCGTCCGCGCGCGTGTTGACGCGATTCGTCGGCGAAGCGTGATGCCAATGCTGTCGTCGGAAAGAGGCCCGTTATGAACGGAAGTCCGTGCGCGGTGCGACTCTACGCGCCCGAGCCGGCGGCAGTGGGCTTGTGTTGGCTACGTGGAGGTCCCACGCGGACGAGTAACCGTCAAAGCCGGTTACTCGTTAGGCGCCACCAGCCCCGGGAGGCGTGGTCGCCGGCTCCTTGGGCTCATTCGCCGCCAGCTCCTTCTCGAGGCGGTGAACTTCCGCTTCGCGTTCCGCGAGCGCGTTCACCAGCCGTTGTAACGTTTGCCAGTCGACCTCAGTGCCCGACTGTCGCGCGCGAAACACAGCGTAACCCAGGGCCTGCGCCGCCTTGTCCGCCAGTTGCCTGGCGCGGAAAGCCTCGAGGCGCGTCTTCCCTTCATCGAGCGCGCCCTGAGCCGCCTTGCCGGCGCGATCCAGTTCTGACTTGAGTTTGTCCCATATCGCCATTGGCGCCTCCTGGTGCTCCTTCATTCTACGCCCGCTCACAAGCCGAAGTTGCGGCAACGACGGAGTTGGAGGTCGGCGTCCAGAAGCGAGAGAATAAAACTGCGAGATTCACGTCGCGATGTACTTCGCGGCCGCGCTAGCTCGAGACTGAGCACAAAAAAAACCCCCGGAACTCCGGGGGTCACTGTCACTCTGTCCTTCTGGCCTCTGGTTTGGCCTAGTTGTTCGCGGCGACGACACTCACCTTGAACCGCTTCTTGTCCTTGTGCTCGAAGCGAACGACGCCGTCGACGAGAGCGAACAGCGTGTAGTCAGTGCCCAGCCCGACGTTGCTGCCGGGATGCCACTTCGTGCCGCACTGGCGGATGATGATGTTGCCGGCCTTCACGACCTCGCCGCCGTATTTCTTTACGCCACGGTACTGCGGATTCGAATCGCGACCGTTGCGCGAGGAGCCGACGCCTTTCTTGTGAGCCATATATGCCTACCCTCAGCCGAGGCTGATGCTCTTGATACGGATTTCGGTGAACTTCTGACGATGTCCCTGCTTGCGCGCGTAATTCTTCCGGCGCTTGAACTTGAAGACGACAATCTTGTCACCCTTGCCATGCTTCACGATTTCGCCGGTGACCGTCGCACCCGAGAGCATTGGTGTACCGGTCTTCACCGAGTCACCCTTGCTGCCGAGTAGCACGTCATCGAACACGACAGTCGCGCCGGGCTCACCCTCGATGGAGGGGATCCGCAGCGTGGTTCCGGCTTCAGCGCGGAACTGCTTGCCGCCGGTCTTGAAGATTGCGTAAGACATATTCAGATCAGGACTTGGAGAGCCGAAAAACTTAACCGACATAGGCTACTGGGGTCAAGTCGGGGCATGGGGTACGGGGCATGGGGCATGGGGCATGGGGTACGGGGCATGGGGTACGGGGTTGCGGCCCCATGCCCCATGCCCCGTGCCCCATGCGCCCCATGCCCCGTGCCCCATGCGCCCCTTGCCCCTAAGCCACCGCGTACTGCTGCGTCACGTCGCGGCCGGCTCCCTTCACCACCAGCTTGAACTCGTCGGGTCGGAGCATTGGATCATCACGGAGCTCTAACGGAAAGCCCGCCAGCTTCTCGAGCTTCTTGAGGAAGTCCTTCTCCTGCTCGAGAACGTGGAGGGCCACCTCGGGATGGAGCTTCACCAGGAGCGAGTCGCGCTTCCCTTCCACTCCCATGCGCCGCACCGCGCGCTCGATGCGCCGCACGATGGTCTCGGGAGTGAATACCCGGCCGGTGCCATGGCAGGTGGGACACGCCTCGGTCATGCTCTGGAGATGGCTCTGTCTGACGCGCTGGCGAGTCATCTCGATGAGTCCGAGGTCACTGACCGCAAAGGCGCGCGTGCGGGCCCGGTCGCGACCCAGGTGGCTGCGCAGCTCCTGCAGGACGCGGTCCCGGTTCCCCTTCGTCTCCATGTCAATGAAGTCGCAGACAATGATGCCGCCGACATCGCGCAGGCGGAGCTGTCGGGCCACCTCTCGTGCCGCCTCGAGATTGATCTTCAGGATCGTCTTCTCGGGATCCTTCTTGCCGGTGAACCGGCCCGAGTTCACGTCGATCGAAACAAGCGCCTCGGTCGGCTCGACGATGAGGTATCCGCCTGAGGGGAGGTCGCAGCGCCGCTTGAAGAGGTCGCGAATCTCCGTCTCGATCTTCGCCTTGTCGAACAGCGAATGTGTCCCCTCGTACAACTGCACCCGTTCCACCAGGTCCGGCGCGACACCCTTCAGGTACTCGACGATCTCATTGTAGACCTGCTTCGAGTCCACCTGCACGTTTTCGACTTTCGTACTGAAGATGTCGCGAACGATGCCGCGGGTAAGGCTCGTTTCACGGTGCAGGAGCGACGGCGCGCGAACGAACGTCGTCTTCCGCTTGATCCGCTTCCACGTGGTGATCAGCGTCTGCAATTCGCGTTCGAACGTTTCGCGGGTCACGTCCTCGCCAACGGTGCGGACGATGACGCCCCCCGATTTCTCGGGGAGTACACCTTCCACGAGCTCACGCAGTCGCTGGCGTTCCGCGCGCTCGCCGATCTTCCGGCTCACGCCAACGCGCGCCGCGTGAGGCATGTACACCAGGAAACGGCCGGCCAGTGAAACCTGCGCCGTGACGCGCGGCCCCTTCGTGCTGATGGCCTCCTTGGTCACCTGCACGATGATGTCCTGACCCTTCTTCAGGACGTCCTGGATCGCCGGTGCATCGGCGCGGCGCTTTGAACGGCGCCGGTCCGAACGCGCCCGGTCGGCGCCGTTCTTCTCGTCATCATCAGGCGCTTCGTCCTCGTCCTCTTCTTCGTCGTCCGGGATCTCTTCGTCGTAGACGAGGTCAGACGCGTGAAGAAAGGCGCTCTTCTCCGTCCCAATGTCGACGAAGGCAGCCTGGATACCCGGGAGGACGGCATCTACCCGTCCAATGAAAATGTCACCGACCAGTCGTTTGACGTCTGGCCGGTCGACGAGCAGCTCAACCAGCTGATCGTCTTCGAGAATGGCAACTCGTGTTTCTCGATTGGCGGCGCTGATAAGGATTTCGCGTTTCATCGGAAGCCGCCGCCGGATCCGGTCCACGCGACTCGAGGACGCGCCGGAGGCTATGGCTCTGCAGTTGGGGAGGCGGAACGGGCGTGGTCGCGTTACGGATTGACCAGCCGAACCAAGTGTCGGGAGCGTACCTCGACTGAACCGGGATCGTCCACGCCAACTTCGGCCGGCCCCACGTCAGGCTCGCTACCGCGAGCACGACGCGATGTACCCAGTCTGTGACTGCCGGCAGTAATCGAAGCAGCATGCGATCTCTGACTACTCGTCCTCAGTTCCGTGTGGTACGAACCTGGTCTGACGGTGGCGTCATGCGCCGCCGCGACTCAGGCATCTCGCAGGGCTCCGACGCGAGTCGCGCGGCAGGATGCCCCAGTTCACAGCAACGGAGCCCGACCACGGCTCCGGACGTTCTCGCTAGAAACCAAACGTGGATCGGCTGACGAGCCAGGCACTCACCGCAACAAACGCGAGCCCGGCCTGCCACTCTCTCTGACGCATGTACCGGTTGAAACTAAACGAATCTCCGTGAGTTTGCCTGTTCCACGGCGTCAGGCGAGGTGCAAAGACCGGGACATTGGCCTCGTATGACGCGTATTCGGCCGGGAATCGCGAGCTGATCTCTGTTCGTTCCTGTGCAATCGTCGGTCCGTAGATGAAGACGAACAGCGCGATGACGACCAGGAGCAAGGACCAGTGCGCGGCGATCGCAAAGCCGGCCGCGATCAGGAAACTGCCGAAGTACAACGGGTTCCTGGTGTGCGCATACGGTCCGCTCGTCGTGAGGCGCGTGTCCTTGATGATGTGTCCCGCGGCCCAGGCGCGAACCAGAAGTCCGGCCAGCGCGACCGGCAGGCCTAACAAGAGGCCGCCCGGTGTGGGGCGCGCCAGAATCAGGTAGGCGACGCCAAACAGGAAACCGATCCGCAGCCGTACCTTTCGGTTGATCGCGAATGCGAACTGCCTCAACCGCCGATCTCTTTCAGGAGGTGGCGCGCAATGACGAGACGCTGGATCTCACTCGTTCCCTCTCCGATCTCGCAGATCTTCGCGTCGCGGAACATGCGCTCGACAGGATACTCCTTGGTATACCCGTAGCCGCCGTGGACCTGGATCGCCTTGATCGTGGTCCGCATGGCCAGCTCCGAACAGAACAACTTCGCCATCGCGGCCGCCTTGCCGAACGGCTCACCACGTTGTGCGAGCCAGGCCGCATGGTAGACGAGATGTTTCCCTGCCTCGATTTCCGTGGCCATGTCACTCAGCTGGAACTGCAGTCCCTGAAACTCGGCGATCGGTTGGCCGAACTGCTTCCGCTCCGTCGAATACTGCAGCGCCTGTTCAAAGGCGCCTTCGGCTATACCCAGTGACAGCGCGCCGATGCCAATGCGCCCTGAATCGAGCGTCTTCATGAAGTTGACGAAGCCTTCACCTTCCGCGCCCAATCGCTGTTCAGCGGGGATTTCGACATCGGTCATGATGAGCTCACGCGTGTCCGATGCGCGCCAGCCGAGCTTGTCCTCCTTCCTTCCGGTCGTGAAGCCGGGGATTGCGGGGAGTGACTCGTCGTGGCCGATGCCGTGCGGCCGGGCCTTCTCCAGTTCCTCGTTATGCTTCGTGAGGATAAAAGACGAGATTCCTTTTGTGCCTTTCGAGGGATCCGTGACAGCCGTGACGACAAAGATCTCGCCAACTCCGGCGTGGGTAATGAATCGCTTCGAGCCGTTGATCACGTAGCAGTCGCCGCGGCGCACGGCGCGGGTTCGCGTACCGGCGGCGTCGCTTCCCGCGCTTTCCTCGGTAAGGCCAAACCCACCGAGTACGCGACCGGACGCAAGCAGAGGGACGTAGCGCTTCCTCTGGGCGTCAGTCCCGAAATTCACGATCGGCGACGTGCCCAGCGTCGTATGCGCGGACACCGTGAGGCCGTGCGACGCGTCGACCTTCGCCAGCTCGTGGATGACCAGCACGTAGCTGAGGATGTCGAGGCCAGCGCCTCCGAGCTCTTCGGACCATGGCACGCCGAGGAAGCCCAGCTCGCCCATTCGCTTGATCGTGGGCCACGGAAACTCGGCCTTCGCGTCGTAGTGCGCGGCCACTGGCGCCACTTCATCGCGCGCAAATGCCCGGACCGTTTCACGCACCGCAAGGTGCTGTTCGGTGAAGTAGAGGTAGTCGTGCATTTCGACTGATAGGCTCGAGGCGCGAGGACTCCGGATCTCGCTGGGAAAGTAGCGGATTGAAGACGTGCCTAGTTCGATGGCGAACATACGTCGCACTGCCCGCACGAGGGCTCAGCGGCCTGGTCGCCGAAGTAGTTGAGAATGTACCTTCGACGGCACATTAAAGCCGTGGCGTAACCTACCATCGAGCCTAGCTTTCCGCGCTCTACTTCCTGCCTGTTCTTCAGCTGGAGGATCAGTCGCTCCACCTGCCAGCGGCTCCGTGAATCGGAGTGTGCCGTAACACGGCAGGCTGGAGTATCCGAGTAGACCAGCTGGAGCGCTTCGAGCTGGTGCACCGCTTCTGCAAATCGATGCGGTGTCAAGCCGGTTTCCGCAACCGGAACGCGCTGCCAGTCCGCAGCGCATAACGAGTGATCGATGTGCGCCAGGACGCGTTGTGCATCCTCGGACAGTGCCGCGCGCTCGCACTCGATCCGGAGCGGGGACCCCAGCAGCCGAAGCGTGACGACATCGGGCCGGATCACGTCGGGCAGGACTCCACGTTCCTGCAGCAGGCGCAGGGCAATGGATACCGTCTCGGGCGATGCGCGCGTCTCGATCCGCTGCGCAATCCATTGTGGGTCCAGGGGCACAGGTCGACGGCCATTTGACCACGACGCGATAACACGCCACACGCCGCGAATGATGGCCCCTTCGACTCGTCCATGTTCTCTCATCCGGTCATGGATCCGCCGGTCCGTGGGACTGAACAGCAACAGGCAGTGCGACGCAGCGCCGTCGCGCCCCGCGCGTCCCGCCTCCTGGTAGTAATCCTCGAGCGATCCCGAATGCAGGTAATGCAGGACGAGGCGTACGTCGGGCTTGTCGATGCCCATGCCGAACGCGTTCGTGGCGACGATGACGGGAGTGCTCCCTTTCATGAACGCCTCCTGCGCCCTGGCCCGCCGTTCGGGAGACAGGCCCGCGTGATACGCAACGGCGTGGACACCGCCTGACGAGAGGAGGTGCGTCGCGAGGTCGACCTGTCGTCGCGTCGCGGCGTAGACGACCGCCGGATCGTTGACGCTCTTCAGGTGCCGCACCATCGCCGCGTGACGATCCGGATCGGACTTCACGGTCTGGACGCGAAAGGCGAGGTTGGGTCGGTCGAATCCGCCGACGACGACGGTCGGGTCGCGCAGTTCCAACAGTCGAGCGATATCCCGCCGCACGCGAGGCGTGGCGGTAGCAGTCAGCGCAACGGTCTGCGGATCGCCTATCTGCCGTCGAACCGACGCCAGTTGCAGGTAACTCGGCCGAAAATCCTGGCCCCATTCGCTGACGCAATGTGCTTCGTCTACCGCGAGCAGGGCGACGCCAGCCTGCGCCAGGAGGCGCGCCGTATTCCCGGTCGCAAGGCGCTCCGGGGCTACATACAGGAGCTTCACGTCGCGACGCCGGAGCCGTTCGATGCGCGCGTTGGACTCGTCAGGCGCCAGGGTGCTGTTCAGGTACGTCGCCGCGATGCCACGGCGCTCCAGGGCCTGCACCTGGTCGGCCATGAGGGATATCAGCGGCGATATGATGACCGTTAGCTGCTCGAAGCAGAGCGCCGGCACCTGGAAGCAAATCGACTTGCCGCCGCCGGTGGGCAGGACGATGACCGCGTCCCGGCGACTGAGGACGGCTTCAATGGCCGGGATCTGCAGGGCACGAAAGTCAGCGTATCCGAAGAATCGCTGCAACACGTCGCGGGCGCGCGCCATCGACGAAGCGGCCATGACGCAGCTTGGAGCGCCCGCCGCCGCGATGCACCATCATTTCGCCGCTGATGGAAGCAATTCAACGCGTTCTGGCACTAACTTGCAAACCGGGGTCAGCTTGGGGTCAGACCCTGGTCTGACCCCGGTCTGACCCCGGTCTGACCCCTATCAGGAATGAATGCTGACGATCACTACCTTGGTGTCGCGCAAGACACCACTCGATGGGCGCCTGGAGATCCCGGCGTCACTGGCAGACCGGCTGCAGGCAACTGGAATACCGCCGGTGCTGGCGATCGCCGGTATGGAATCATCGGTGACCGTCGAGGCGATGGCCTGCACGTGCGCAAAAGGAGCCGGGAATAATCACGAGCATCATTTTCTCAGGGCTGAATCACTGAAGGCGCTCACGCCCGACGCCAGTGTGACATTGCTCGTGGACCTCGAGGCCGGCCGCGTCGAGATAGACGAAACTCCCTGAACGCTGCCTGACGAGTCGCACAAAAGGAAATCGGCCAGCCGGAATGCTCCCCAGCTGGCCGATTCCACCCCCGAAAACGCAACCGCTATTGACGGCCCTTTCCACCCTTGTTGCTGCTTCCACCGCCTGACGCCTTCACCTTTCCGCCGCCTCCCCCTCCTCCGGACTGCACGCGAGGCGCGCTTCCGCCGCCGCCGCCGGATTGCACACGAGCAGAACCGCCCCCACCACTCGGTCGATTGATCTGGCCACCGCCACCGCCACCGCCGCTGGACTTGCCGGCGGAGCGTTGAGGAGCGCTGAACACCGGCGCGTTGCTGGAACGTGGAGCGGCACGGTATTCCTGCTGACGATTTCCGCCTGACGACTTGCGTTCGACCGAGCGCTCGGGGGCACGATACACTGGCGCGTTAGGCCTGCTCGGCGCGCGGTACTCCGGCGCCTGGCCGCCCCCGTTGGACTTCCGTTCCGTCGTCCGCGGCTGCGAGGTGAACACCGGGACGTCAGGACGTCCGCCACGGTATTCGGACTGACTCGTGCCGTTCGGCTTGGACTTCCCTTCGTTCGCGCGCGGCATCGAGGTGTACACCGGGACTTCCGGGCGGCTTCGGGATTCCGAGCGTCCGGTCCCATTGCCCCTCGGCTTCTCCACGTTGTTGAATCCACCGCGCTCGATCACCGGCTCGGCGTCACGCGCGTCGGACCCTGTGCCGCCGCGATCCGGGCGGTAGTCGTCGAACGTGGCGATGCGATCGCCGATGCGGTCGTTGTCGCCATTCCGGTCGCGGGTGCCATCACGATAGCCATCATTGTCGCCGCCCCTTGCGGGTCCGCGGCGATCATCGTCGCGATACGCATTGCGGTCACGATCCCGATCTCCGTAGCGGTCGCCGCGGTAGTGCCGCTCGAAGGCCACCGTGCGGCGCACATAACGATGCCGGCGATCCAGGTTGATGTAGTTCACCCGGCGGGAGAAGATGTTGATGTTGACGTTCACGATGCTGTAGCGCGGGCGGTAGTAGACCGGATACACCGTGAAGTGGCGTCGCGCATGGTACCGCCAGCCGTCGCCGTACCAGCCGTGGTAGTAGACCCGATGCCCATAGAGGCCCCACCAGTCCGGCTCGTACACGAGCCAGGAGCCGATTGGGAATCCGAGGCCGAACGAGAAGTAGCCGCTACGGAATCCGAAGCTGAAGATCGGCCGGACGTACACGATGGCCGGGTCGTACGTTGGCACATAGATGACTTCGGGGTTTGCGGGCACGATAATGATGCGGCCGCGGTCCTCGGTCACCGTGTGTTCACGTGTCGATACGAGGTTGCCCTGCTCGCGCGCCATTTCGCGCAAACGCTGCACGGCATCCATCACATCGCCGGACTGCGATGCGTACGACTGGCCTAACGCGACTGTCCAGTCCTCGTCGCGAGCGAGCATGTTCAGGACCGGCGGATAATACGCCACCGCCTTCACGCTGATGTCCCACCCCTGCTCCTCGATGTTGCGCGTGCCGCGTTCCCGCACATAGCGGTTCGCAATCGCGATCTGGTCGGGGAACGTGGCCGCGACGAGAATCTGCGCGAGCAGCGCATCCGGGTAGAGCGCAATCGGCGCCACCAGGTTATCGAGTTCCTCGGCCGAGTAGGCGACCGTCCGCTCTGGATAAGGATCCTGCGCGGGCAGTGAGGCGCATCCGACAACAACCATTGCGCCCAGGAGGGAGAAACGAGACCGGAGACTTTTCATATGCGCACCTCGATGCGCGAGACTGACGGCATGGTACACGATGGCCCATCATAATGGCATGCCACGTGCCGCCGGATCGGGCGCTGGCGCCCCTTGAAGGCGATTAGAAGCTGCTCACCGTATCGCATTGTGCCGCATGATGATGCGCGTCACATTTGCCTGACGAGGCCGTCATAAGTGTCGATATTTTCAGCCCGGCGATTTTTTCCGTCTCAATTCCGGGACGACTCGCTGTCCTCCTCGGAGTTCACTTGGCGGGTGGACATGCGCGTGACATGCGCAGCGAGCGCGTCGTTGTGAAAGCGTGAGCATCGCCGCTATGCTCCCTGAACCATGACAATTCGGCGGATCGCGATCGCGATATTGGCGCTGGCAGGTTGTGAAAACTGGCCGGCTCCTGCACCGATGTCTCGTGAGGCACACGAAGCGGACTACGCGCAGTGGCGTGAAGCGCGACGGAATGGACTTGTGCGCCCCGGCAATGGAGCAGTCACGTGGATCGGCCTCTGGGAGCTGCCGAATGGCTCGTTCACGGTCGGCTCACAGAACGCCAGTGATATCCTGATCAGGGAAAAGGAAATGCCGGCGAAGCTCGGAACGATTGTCCGAAGCGACAGCGCAATCACGTTTACTCCCGAGCGCGGCGCTCAGCCAACGATCGGCGACAGCGTCCCGATAACGAGCACGATCAATGTCGTGACTGATCGGATTCGCGGTTCCACGGTGATCTCGTCGGGCCCAGTGCGTTTCCGCGTCCACGGTGAACCGGGAACGGACCGCCTGTGGGTTCGCGCCTGGCACGAGGAGCATCCCGCGCGGGAGACGTTCCAGCTTCCCGAGGCGTATCCACTCTCCGGCGAATGGCGCGTCGCCGCGCGTTTCGATTCGTTCCCTGCCACGAAGGACTTCCAGGTCGCGGACGTCGCGGAGGGCACGCAAGTGTACCGCTCCCCGGGCGAGCTGGTCTTCCGTATCGCCGGCCGTGAACATCGGCTGGCCGTCTCCGCGGACTCAGGGAGTCGGGATTACTTCATCATGCTGTGGGATTCCACGGCGATCACCACGACCTACGGCGCCGGGCGATACCTGAGAGTGCCACTGGCGGATTCCACCGGCTGGACGGTGATCGACTTCAATCGCACCTACAATCCGCCGTGCGTGTTCACCGCGTTTTCCACCTGCGCGTTCCCACCCGCCGAAAACAAGCTTTCCTTCGCGATCGCCGCTGGCGAAAAGCGAATTCGGTAGACGCGACTCGTCAGGCACCCGCCGGTGACGGCGCCAGCCCCGGGGCAGGACTGCCGAGCTTTCGCCTGAACTCACGGCGCAGCAGGAGCAGACTGACGAGCAGCTGGAAGGCGACCGTAGCAACCGACAGGAACCAGACGTGGCGGATCTGGAAGCCCGGACGTGCCGAGAGATACACCGCCGGAATCGCGAACGTGGCGAGGCGTGTGGCGCTGCTGATGACGGACGGTAGCGTGTTTCCCAGCGCCTGGAACATCGACGAACACGTGAAGATCACGCCCGTCGCCACGAAGTTGAACGAGATGATGTGCAGGAACCCGGTCGCGACGCCGAGCACCGCGGCATCTTTGGTGAAGAACCCCACCATGTTCTCCGCTTCGAGCTGAATCAACAACGTCAGCAGGAGCATGATGCTGGTGCCGAACAGCACCGCGGTACCGAACGTCTTGCGCGCTCGATCGTGCAGTCCAGCGGCGAAGTTCTGGCCGGCGATGGGCGCTGCGGCGAACGCAATGGCCATCGCGGGAAGAAATACCGCCTGCATAACGCGACCACCGACCCCGAATCCTGCCTGGGCTTCCGGTCCGAACGCGCGAATGGAGTAATAGACCACTGCCATGTAGAGAAACATCAGGGCGAACTCACCGCCCGCCGGCAGCCCGATCTTGAGCACGCGTTTCCATGCCGTCAGCCTCGGCTTGAACAGTGTCGCGTCGAAACCGACGAATTTTTCCAGACGCTCGAAGTAGACGAACATCAGCACCACGCCAACGACAACCGCGATCGTGCTGGCGAGGCCGGCTCCGGCCACGCCCATGGGACGACCAGTACCGATACCGGCGATGAGTACGGGTGCCAGGGCGGCGTTGAGCACGACCGTCAACATCTGCACGACCATGGTGGGCTTGGCGATCCCGGTGCCGCGGAGCGCCGATCCCATGGAGACGAGCGCGAACTGCAGCGCCATGCCCGGCGTAAACCATTGGAGGTACGCCATCCCCGCCTCGCGAGTAGCGGCGTCTGCGCTGATGGTGCCCAGATACCAGCGCGAAAGGCCGAAGCCGGCGATCAACGTGATCGCACCACACACCGCTGCCATGAGCAGGCTTTGGTTGTAGATGAGGTTCGCGTCTTCACGGTCCTTCCGGCCCGCCGCATGTGAGATCAGCACCATCGTTCCCACGCCAAGCACCTGCGTGAGCGCCATGATGATGAACTGCACGTTCCCGGCGGCGGACACGCCGGCGATCGCGGTGCCGCCGAGTTGCGCGACGAAATAGAGATCGACCAGGTAGTACATCGTCTGGAAGATCATGCCCGCGGCGATGGGCGCTGCCATCCGCGCGATATGCCCGGCGATTGGTCCTTTCGTCAGGTCATGCACTTGGAAGCGGATGGCTGATGGGAGATGGCGGATGGGGGACAGGCTCCCCGAACGCCTAACAAACTGGGTAGGATGGGTCGTGGCCGACAATGGCTGGACGATCCTTCCGCACCGCAATGGCCCACATGACGTCGTAGACAAATCGCCCGAGGCGCGCCGAGTGCTCGTAATCGATGTATTGCGGCTCGTCCGTGACTTGATGGTAGTCCTGCGTGTAGCCGAGTGAGATGTAGACCACCGGCACGTTCTTGCGGACGTAATTCACCTGGTCGCTGCGGCAGAATCGACGCATCGGATTGGCCGTCACGTCCCACGAACGGTCGATGGCCATCGTTTCGGCGCGGACCGCATTGACCGAGTCGATGATGTCACCAAACTCCCGCGAGAGTCGCCGCGCGCCAAGCATCTGAACGGAAGACGGGCCGCCATATTTCACTTCCGTCACGCGGCCTTTCCCGACCATGTCCATGTTGTGCGCGGCGACGATCTTCTCCAGCGGCACCGTCGGGTGGTCGACAAACCAGCGCGAACCCCGCAGCCCTCCTTCCTCTCCCTGGTGCGAGATGAAGATGATCGACCGGGCCGGCTTTTCCTTCGCGAAGCGCTCGGCGATTTCCAGCATCAGAACAGTACCGGAACCATCGTCGTCCGCGCCGTTATTGATCGAGTCACGACGCGGCGGTCGTATGCTGCGCGCCCTGGCGATCATCGAGTCGATGCGCCGCTGCTGATCCGCGGTAGGAATGCACGAGGGATCGTTTCCGCCTTGCCGGCGAGTCACGGTGTTCACGGCGCGCAACGAGTCGTGGTCCACGGCGCTGGCTGCAAAGCCGTTGTGATCGTTATGCGCGCCGACCAGCACGTATTCATCGGCGCGTGCCGGGTCCGACCCCGGGAGGATCGCAATGACGTTGCGTGCGGGAACCGGACCCTTTCGCCAGGCGTCGCTCCATGCGCCCGTGACCGGTCTGCCCTCATCGGCAACCTTCAAATCAGCGACCGGCTTGCCGAACAGTTTGTTCGCAGCCGAACTCGTGATGATGGCGGCGGGAAGCTCGGGACGTGCTGGTGGCGCTGTCCCGGGCTGTATTCCCATCCGAGTCGTGAACGCAGCGCGAATAGTCGTTGAGGACGTCGACTCCAGACCGATGAAGACCATTGCTACGGCGCCTGCCGCCGTCGCACGTGCGTCCATGGTATCCGCCGCCGCTGGATTGCCTCCACCTCGACCACCGCGGCCACCGCGAGCTACTGCCGCGGCTGAATCGGCAATGACGGCCGCGGCGGCGCCAAATCGGTCCGGTAACGCATCGCAACGCTGCGGCCCGCCGCGTCCACCGCGACCTCCAGCACCAGTCGCCATCGGACCGCCGAGGAATACGGCAACGCGTCCTCGAAACCGCGCGGGATCCAGCGTCACCGTGTCATTCCACCGTCCGGCAAAAACGGCCGGCACATTCGAGAATTCTGCTCGCCCACTGATCGCGTTGGCTACAGGCAGCGCCGGGATCCAGTCGGTGCCGCCTAACAATGTTTCCCCAGCTGCGATGAATCGGGACGCGTTTTTGTCGTATCCCAATGGACCCCACGGCAATTCCTGGTACCAGGAGCCGTTATCTCCACCCGGCTTGAGTCCAAGGCGCGCGAACTCTCGCGCGATGTAGTCCGTTCCCTTCACGTTTCCGGGCTCGCCGATCCGGCGACCGTGCATCGAGTCGTCGGCAAACGGGTACAGGCGGGTCCTGAGATCGTTGGCGGTGATTTCGGTGCTGGTTTGTCGAGGCGCCCACTTACGCGGTCCCTCTTCGGGCCAGACTGGACGATCAGCCTGCGGGGGGTTGCCCTGGGACGCGACCCCGGACGACAACACGAAAACGGCAACAGCGCCAACGCGAAGTGCTCGGGAGTTCATCGTTAAGTCGAAGAAGCGAAAAGATTTTGGATTGATCACGAAACGTGATGTATCAACGCACCCGGGAGACCTTACGTTCGTTCCACGAGCCGGTCGATCAGGAAACTCGTCTGCTCCAACGCCTCATCCGTGAAGGGCCCCAGAAACGTCTTCACTTCAGCAAACATCGACCGGAAGCGGTCTCGATCCCCACTCCCGATGATCTCCGCCACTTCCTTCGCGGTCTTCAGGTAGACCTCAGTCACCGCCGGCGTCGCCGGATTCTTCATTTCGATGGGGCCGTAGAGATCCGCCGACTGCGCGAAATGTCGGCCACCCATGTACAACTCCATCAAGTATGCGGGCGACGTGAATCGAAGCGAGTCGGCGAGTGGTGCACCCAGGCGTGCCAGCGTCAGGCCATGCACCTGGGTCTGGAAGTGGGTGAGCACCTGGACCGTTGCCATCATGCGATCGTGGTGCTCGGGCGTCGTTTCCACGACGGCGAGACCGCGAGCCGTAAACATCTCGGACACCCACTGCGCCCAGCGATCTTCGCGACCGCGGCAGAGGACGACGCGCTGCCCCTGAAGTGAGTGGACCGAGGGTCCAAACATCGGGTGTGTCCCCACGACACCGCCCGTTGTCGCCTTTAGCATGGCCCGAACCGGCTCGGATTTCACGCTCGTCACATCCATCAGGAGTGACTCCGGTCGAATCCGGGGACCGACTTCGCGGATGACGTCCTCGGTGACATCGATCGGAACGCTGATGACCGTGACGTCCGCGACCTGGGCGGCATCTCCCGGCGTGAGATCGGTTTCGTGGTCGCTGACCAGGACGCTGTGTCCGAGGTCGCCGAACATCCGGGCGAGCAGCGCACCCATCGAACCCCGTCCGCCCACGACCGCGATCGTAAGCGACTGTGTCTCGTACGGCAGCTCGGTGCGCAGCGCGGCCTGGTGATCGCGACTCGCGCGAAGCAGGACGCGGAAGAGCGCTTCCATCTCACCCTTGGGAAGTCCCATTTCCTCTGCACGTCGCGCGCGGTCTTCGAGGATCTCGCGCTCGCGCTGCGGGTCACGGATTCGCAGGTGATGCTGGCGTTTGTAGGCAGCGATTTCCGCCACGATCGACATGCGGCGAGCGGCGAGCTGCAGCAGCTCGTGGTCGAGCGCATCGACCATGGCGCGCAGTAACGGGAGCGGACGTGCCTGGGGCTCAGTGGTCATGGACTGAGAGGAAGCAGGAGGCAGGAAGCAGGAAGCAGGGGATGACTGGGGGCCGCGGCTGACACCTGCGGCCCTCAAGATACAAAACGTTTCGTTCCTTCCCTGCTTCCCGCTTCCTGCCTCCTGCTTCCTATTAGCGTCCTACCGCCTTTCTACCGACATCAACTGCTTTAAAACCCTGCTCCCCCCAACCAATGACGAAGACGCTGAAGCCCTGCTGAATGCGCTTCTCGATGTCGGTCGCGTTTGCCGGATACCCGCAGGCGACGTTGAACTCCTTGCATGCAGCGAGTACCTGCTGGATGGCGCCCTCCCAACCCTGTTCATCGAAGACGCGCTGACCAGCGGCATCGGTGGTGGTGAAAACGCCGCGCAGTGTGCCGGCGCCCGGGAAGAGAACGCCGACGCCCTTCACCGCCGCGATCTCGCGAATCTTCTCGAGCCCTTCCTTGCTCTCGACGATGGTGAAGTTGACCAGTTCTCCATTCGGATTCAGCGGCCAGAGATCGGCTTTCTCCTTGTACTCCTTCTCGGTCATCCCCCACACCTGGGGAGCTGTGCCAACGTCGTCCGAGCGCGTGCCACCCTTCGACGCAAAGCGCATCGCGGCCAGACCCGTCTTCACTTCGTCAGCGCTCTTCACGTCAACGAACACGATTCCAGCGACGCCCAGGTTGAGCTGCTTCGAAATGTTCTTGACGGCGAGGGCGGGGTCCGGCGCGATCTCGTGCATCTTCACGAACAGCGGCAGGTGGAACTGCTTCGTTTTTGCGTCGAGCGTGCCGCCGTCGACCATTCCCTTCATGAACTCGACAAACGGGCCGTACCCGCGCTCGAAATTCCCTTCCATCGTACCGTCAAACAGGTAGTCGGCGGTCTGATTGGCAAGCGCGTCCTTGGCGAGTTGTGCGGGCGTCTTCACCGAAGTGGTGTCGGCTGTTGCCGCGCCGGCACCTCCACCGCGGCCAGGCCGACGGTTCGCCGGAGCGTACAGGCCGAAGACCGCCTTTTTCTGGGAAAGCAGGTCGACCACCGGATTGAGATGGCGCGGCGCTTGAGCCGTTGCGGCGGTGCTGAACGTGATAGCGGCGAGGACAGGAATGGCACGAGCGCGCACGGGAACCTCTTGAGGGAAGACTCTTCGGAAGATGTGGTGCGACCCCGGTTTGAAAAGTGGGTCTGACCCAATCGCGGATGTAAAACGTCGACTACTTCGGTTTTGCTGCCGCGGCCTGCTTCTCAACCGCGGCGATCTCGGCACGGAGGCGAGCCGCATCCTGTGGGCGGTGCAATGAGTCGTAGGCACTCGCAAGGTCCGAACGCGCAGCCACGAGGAAGCTGACGGTCGGATTCATCTGGGGCGCGAGGATGTCGTAGCCGGCGCGCGTCTCCTTCTCCGCCTCCGCAAATCGGCCCTGACGAAGCAACGAGCGCCCGAGCTTGATCCGGCCAATGCCGATGTTTGTGTTCGTCGGTGGGAGCGTTTGCTCGTACATCGCCAGGGCCTCGCGGAACAGCAGCTCCGCTTCCCGATTCTTCTTCTGCGCCATCAGCGTGCTCGCGAGGTTGCCCTGCGCAATACCAATCATGTAGTGCCTGCCGCGGTGCACGGCCTGGTAGATCCGGATCATCCGCCGGTACGCATCCGCCGCCTCGTCGTACCGGCTCTGCTGGAGCGCCACGCTTCCGATTTCATTGACCGTCGACGCCACAGCGGGGTGCATCGGGCCATACACGCGTTCGCGCACCGCCAGCGCCTGCCGCAGCACCTGGGTCGCCTCGTCGAACCGGTTCTGCATAACGAGATTGCGGCCCAGCATGGTCAGGTTGGCGGCGGTTTTGAAATGATCCTGCCCGTAGTGGCCGACGGTGATCGCGAGGGCTTCGCGGTAGAACCGCTCGGCCTCCGGATAATTCGCCCGTTCCTGCTGACCGGCGCCGAGGTTGATCAGGTCATCGCTGACCGAAGGATGTTGTTGACCGTAGATCCGCCGGTGCAGTGCGAGGACAACGCGGTGGAGTGAATCCGAGGCGTCGTGGTTGCCGGCGTAGAACTGCGCGCTGGCCAGCTCATACAGGGCGCTGGCGTATTCTGCCGACTCGGTGTCGGCGGCACCGCGTCGTCGCACCGCATCCTCCAGGACGGTGATGGCCGCCTTGTAATCGCCCTTTTCGGAAAGGATGCGTCCGAGCACCTCGGTGCCCTCAGCAACCTGGGGATGATCACGCGGCAGGGTGGCGGACGACACGGCGATGCCGGCGCGGGCGAGGCTTTCGGCGTCGGCGTACTTCGCCTGCTGCGTGCGCAGTAACGCCAGCGCGACCAGGCTGCTTCCCACGTCCGCCGAGGTTTCGCCCTGGAGCGCACGACGCTGCATCAGCGCATCGCGGAGGAGGGTGTCGGCCCGCTCCAGGTTGCCGAGTTTTTCGTAAATCCCGCCTAACGTCTGGAGCATTTCCGCCTGGATGGCGGGTTCACTCGTCAGGCTGCGCGCTTCCTGCACACCCCGGTCGACCAGCGTGACCACGCGCAGGCTGTCGGCAGGTCCCGCCGCCGGGTCCCCGCCCTCGAACAACTGCGTCACGAACCGCTGGATGCGGCCCGTCCGTGCTGCCTCGGCGACGGCAAGGTCCCGCGCCGTCGTCAGCCGGATCGTATAGAACACGTTCAGCGCGGCGATCACGGCGACGACCGCCGCGGTGGCGATCACCAGCGGCCGGTGGCGACTGATGAAGCGCGCCGCCCGGTACCGGGCGGAGTCGGGCTGCGCATCCAGCGGTTCACCGGCGAGGAAGTGATCGATATCCCGGATGAGCGCATCAACCGACGCGTAACGCCGGAGCTGGTCCTTGTGCATCGCCGTCGCACACAGGACATCGAGGTCGTTCCACTGCGCCTGGGTGGCGGTTACCACGGCATGGCCGGTCTCTCGCGCGGCGAGCGACACGCGATCCGGTTCAGCCCCGAGGATGAGCCGTTCCGCTTCGCCCGGCGTCTTCGTCGACACGTCGTGCGGGAGCCGTCCGGCCAGCAACTCATAAAGCACGACACCTAACGAATACACGTCGGTGTAGACACCGACCGCGGTGCCGCGCAGCTGTTCCGGTGCCGCATAGGCCGGCGTCATGAAACGCAACCCCGTCTGGGTCCGCGCGCTGTCGTTGCGCTGCTCGAGCTGTTTGGCGATGCCGAAGTCGAGGAGCTTTACCGTGCCGTCCTCGCGCACGAGGATGTTGGAGGGCTTCACGTCCCGATGAACCACCAGGTGCTGGTGGGCGTGACCTACGGCTTCGCACACGAGACGGAACAGGCGCAGTCGTTCCCGCACACCGAGCCCGCGTGCGCGACAGGCCTCGGTCAGCGGCACGCCTTCCACGTGCTCCATCACGATCCACGGTGTTCCGTCGTCGAGCGTGCCGGCGTCGTAGAGATGCGCGATCGCTGGATGGTTCAGCTGCGCCAGCGTGCGCTGCTCCATCGCAAAGCGCTCGCGACGGCTCGGCGAAACCCAGGCGTCGCGGAGCACCTTGACCGCCGCCTGCGTGCCCAGGTCCTCCCGTTCCGCCCTGTACACGACGCCCATGCCGCCCTCGCCTAACAAGCCGGTGATGTGGTAGGGACCGACACGCCGTCCGATCGCACTGGTGGACGTGTCGAGCAGCTCGTTGGCAAGGGTCGAGGCTTCGCGACCGAGGACCGTGCCGTCCGCGGCATCGGCTTCGAGCATGG
The DNA here is from genome assembly GCA_035646395.1 of Gemmatimonadaceae bacterium. Taxonomy (GTDB): domain Bacteria; phylum Gemmatimonadota; class Gemmatimonadetes; order Gemmatimonadales; family Gemmatimonadaceae; genus JABWBJ01. Next base: position 38,295 of record DASRPK010000143.1, read on the forward strand.
CCATCACTCGCGTGATGACGATGTCGTCGTTCGCCGTCTCGGATTCCAGGAATGACCGCCACTCCGCGCGCGGCCGATCAACCGCCGCGTGGAACAGGGACTGCAGCCGTTCCCAGAGTTCAGTGGAGAGCATGCATTACCCGCCGCGCAGTTCCGAGGAGAGCCAGGCCTTGGCAGCGCGCCAGTCCCGCAGCACAGTCGCCTCCGACACCTTGAGCAGCTGCGCCGTCTCGGCCACGTCCAGCCCACCGAAGAACCGACTCTCGATCATGACGGCCTGACGAGCGTTCACCCGCGCCAGGGCATCGAGTGCGGAATTCAGGAGGAGCAATTCGTCGGCTGTTGTCGCAGGATAACCCGCGTCTTCGTCGAAGGTCACCATCGCTGCGTCTCCGCCGCGCTTGTCCGCCTTTCGGCGGCGGGCGGCTTCGATGAGGACCTGTCGCATGGCCCGGGCAGCAATCCGCTTGAAGTGGAGACGCGATGTCGGCGCGATCGAGAGCGAGTCGGCCAGTTTCAGCCAGGCTTCGTGCACCAGTGCCGTTGGAGTGAGCGTTGCGGCCGCGTCGCCTTGTCGAACGATTGCCGCGAGTCGCCGGAGTTCCTCGTACGTGGCGACGAAGAGGCGATCGAGTGCGCCGCGATCCCCCGCGAACGGCCCGAGCTCCTCGTTCTCGAACGTGGCTATGACGGCGTCTGATGACATTGGATTCCAGAACGGTTTTCGATGGCAACTGCCGCCACAGCCGCGGAGACCGCCCGTCGTTCCGTGGCGATCCCGGGATAGCCTATCCCTCGATCGTGAAGGTGGCAAATCACCTGACAAAATCCCGCTAATCCCTTACTGCACGCCACCGATCACCGAACAGGGTTATCGCGACCGCATTTTCGGCGCATTTTTGAACCGACTGTTATCAATTACGCTGCTCGCGCGCGCTCCCCGCGCGTGAACGCGCCCTGATTTTCTCACCGGAGGTCACATGTCTCGACCCGGTCCCAGTGCCGGTCGCGCCGCAACTCCACGTTCGGCGCCGCGGCGTACTACGGCACATGCTGTCAGTGTGATTGCCGGCATCATCGCCCTGCTGTGCGCTTCACCGCCACCGCTCTACGCACAGGCAACAGCCGGCCGGATCACCGGCGTCGTGACCGACTCGGCGAGCGACCGACCCGTTGGGAATGTGATGGTGACCGTCGTGGGCACGCGCATCGGTGCCGTCACCGACGCCCAGGGGAGGTACACGATCAACAGTGCGCCGACCGGCACGAGAACGATTGAAGCGCGCCGGATCGGGTATCGCGCCACGCGAGTGGTCAACGTGACCGTGCAGATGGAAGGAACAACAACGCTGGACATCAAGGTCGTCTCCGTCCCGCTCACCTTGCAGACCGTGGTAACGACCGGTGTGACCGACCCGACGTCCGGCACCCGCGTTCCGTTCACCGTTGGCCGGATCGAAGTCGAGAACATTCCCGTCCCGTCGACCAACGCTATCGAGTCGATCCAGGGAAAGGTGGCGGCAGTGACCATTGTGCCGCCTGGCCAGCCCGGAAGTGGGACCAACGTCCTGCTCCGATCGCCGACCAGCATCAACAAATCGAACTCTCCGTTGATCGTGGTCGATGGCGTCATCCAGAGTGCGGCTTTCGGCGCGGCGACCGCTGACCTCGAGGCGATCGACATCGAGAGCGTCGAGATCGTGAAAGGCGCGGCGGCCGCTTCGTTGTACGGCTCGCGCGCGCAGTCGGGCGTCATCCAGATCCGCACCAAGCGCGGCTCGACGCTGGCGAGCGGCTCGACGCGTTTCACGTTGCGTTCCGAGTGGGGGAACAACGACCTCGCCGGGCAGATCAACTGGGCGCGGTACCATCATTACCAGACCAACGCCAGCGGCGGGTACATCAACCAGTCCGGGCGCGACACGACAAGAGCGGGACGCGTCGCGAGGCCCGTCTACCAGCGATTCCAGGACGTTGTCTATAGCGATCCTGTGTACGACCAGGTCGATCTGTTCTTCGATCCGGGACAGTTCTCGAAGAACTCGTTCAACATCGCCCAGAACATGGGCCGGACGAACTGGTTCCTGTCGCTTGTCAATACCCGCGAGGACGGCGTCGTCCTCGGCAGCGGCGAATACAGCCAGAACGACGCGCGCCTGAACCTCGATCACGTCGCGAACGCGTCGCTGAGCCTCTCGTTCAGTGGCTACCACAGCCGCTCGGACCGGAACGAGTTGTACGGTGACACCTTCTTCGACCTGATCAACCAGGCGCCCGACATCAATCTGCTGCAGCCCGATCCAGACGGAACACCCTTCGCCTACCAGCTCGACCCGGAAGGGCGCGAAGAGAATCCGCTGTACGTCCTGGCGACCGAAGACGACCGCCGGAAGCGCGCCCGCACGCAAGGGAGCTTCTCCTCCAAGTACACGCCGTTCCGGTGGCTCACGTTCGACGGACAAGTCAGCTATGACCGGTCCGATCGTCGCAACGACTTTTTCCTCGACCAGGGCGTCAAGACCGAAGGGTTCGCGCTGGGCGGACTCGGCGAGATCCAGCAGACCACGGGCACGACGAGCGCCACCAACGCTTCCGTCAGCGCGAACTTGTTAGGCTTCTGGCGCGGCTTCACGGCGCGGTCGACGATGCGCGCGCTGGTGGAATCCGAGGAAAATGAAGTCACGACCGCTGAGGGATCCGACTTCGCCACGCCCGGGGTGCGAAGCCTGAACAACGCGCGGACGCGGTTCGTGTCCTCGAACCTCGAACAGGTGCGCGCCCGTGGGTACTTCATCAGCGGCGGCGTCGATTACGAGGGCCGCTACATCGCGGACCTGCTGGTCCGCCGTGACGGCAGTTCGCTCTTCGGCCCCGAAGAGCGGTGGAACTCGTATTACCGCTTCAGCGGCGCGTATCGGTTGAGCGAAGAGCCGTGGTGGAAATGGCGCTCCGTGAACGAACTCAAGCTGCGCTTCTCGCGCGGCACCGCCGGCGGCCGGCCCAGCTTCAACGACCAGTATGAGACGTTCAGCTTCACGACCGGCGGTGGCGTCTCGAAGCTGACTCTGGGCAACCGGTTTCTCAAGCCGGAGCGGACGACGGAAACCGAAATCGGCATCGACGCGATCTGGAAGGAGCGGTATTCGCTCCAGATCTCCCGCGCCCAGACGAAGTCCGAGGACCAGCTGATCCAGATCCCGTTGCCTGCGTTCTACGGGTTCAGCTCGCAGTGGCAGAACGCCGGGACCGTCGAGGGCAACACGCTGGAAGGCACGCTCGAGGCACAGCTCATCTCGGGGACGAACCTGCAGTGGCGGGTTGGACTCATCGCCGACCGTTCGCGCCACAAGATCACCGAGTTCAGCCGCCCCTGCTTCCAGACGCAGACCATCGCGTTCCGCTGCGCCGGTGTCTCGTTAGGTGAGATGTACGGCTTCCGGTTCCTCCGGAGCGCCAGCAACCTCCCGGCGGACGTTGGCGCGCGCGCCAACGAGTTCGACGTCAATGACGAAGGACTGCTGGTCTGGGTCGGACTCGACGCGTCGGGCCAGCCGAAGCAATTCACCCAGGGTGAAACGGCGACCGGGGGCTGGGGATCGTCGGCCGTGATCGGAAGCGGCACCTACGGCTGGGGCATGCCGATCAAGTTGCGCGATTCAACCGGAAGTGACGCCGTGGTCCGCATCGGCGAGGGAACGCCCGATTTCCACTGGGGCGTCACCAACAGCGTCAGCTGGAGGAGCTTCGACGTGTACGCGCTGGTCGATGCCCAGGTCGGCGGTCAGGCATACAACCAGACCAACCAGCGTATGTACCAGTGGGCCCGGAGCGCCGATGTCGACCAGGCGGGAAAGCCCCAGGAACTCAAGAAACCGATCGACTACTACGTGGCACTGTACGCTGCCAACGATCCGACAGACTACTTCGTCGAGGACGCGAGCTTTGTGAAGGTGCGCGAGGTCTCGATCCGCTACCGCCTGAGCGGAACTCCGCTCTCGTGGTTCTCGCGATTCGGAGCGACCGGCGCGTCGATCTCGCTGATCGGCCGCAACCTGCTGACCTTCACCAACTACAAGGGCTATGACCCGGAAGTTGGTGGAACACTCGTCAGGCTGGACAGCTTCGACTACCCCCGCTACCGGACGTTTACCGGCAGCATCGAATTCATCTTCTGATGCGGACCATACCAATGCGCAGACTGCTTCCCCTCCTCGCACTGGCGGTCCTCTCCTGCCAGTCGCTCGAGGTCACGAATCCGAACCTCCCCGACCGCGCGCGCGCCACGCAACAGCCGACCGCGGCCGAGTCCTTCGTCTCCACAGCCTTCCGGACGTGGTGGCCCAACGGTGGCCACGACGACTACCCGTCCTGGGCACTGTCGACCATCGCCTGGGAAATCACGTCAGGTTTCGCCGACTTCGGCCAGCTCGAGCTGTCGGCCGAACCACGCGCGGCGTGGAACAACAGCCCGGTGAATGCCCGAAACGACGTGAATGAAGAGCCCTGGCAGGATCTGTATGGGGCGATCTCCGCCGTCAACGACGCGCTCATCGCAATCAACGGTGGACTCGTTATCGTCGATTCCGTGCGCACCGCGCGCACGAAAGCGGTGGGCAAATTCATTCAGGGCATTTCTCACGGATATCTCGGCCTCTACTTCGACCGGGCGTTCCTCGTCGACGAAAGGCTCGACCTCGACACGATCACCGTGCCGACGTTCCGGCCGTATCCTGAAATCATCACGGAAGCGATCGCGATGCTCGACTCCGCGATCGCCGTCGCCCAAAAAACAAACTTCACGCTGCCAGTCGATTCATGGCTCCACCAGGCTATGACGCGCGATCAATTCGTCGCCCTGTCGAACTCGTTCGCCGCGCGCCTCCTCGTGTACTCGGCCCGCACGCGGGCCGAGCGCGCCGCCGTGAACTGGCAGGAGGTAATCCGCCGCGTCGATCTCGGCATCAAGACCGACTTCATGCCCGTGGCGCAGGTGGACATCCTCTGGGACGACTGGAAACGACTGGTCGCTCGCGTTAGGCAGACCTCCCGGCCCAGCGATTTCGGGCGCCCGGCGTATTGGACACTCGGTCCGGCCGACTCGGCAAACGGTTTCGTCAATTGGGTGAACACGCCGGTCGCGAACCGGGTCGCATTCCAGATACGAACGAAAGACCGCCGCATTCAGGGCTCGGGCGGACCGGCAACACCGGGTAGCTACGTCGGCTACAACCAGAACGACATCTTCACGGCAAGCCGCGGCACGTACCGGTTTTCACACTACTACTTCCGGCGATATGGCACCGGGACGTCGTGGCAGGAGGGACCGCAGCCGGCGATGCTCTTGTCCGAAATGGACCTCCTGAAGGCCGAGGCTCTCATTCGCCTGGGTCGCGCGGCGGAAGCTGTTCCACTGATCAACAAGACGCGCGTCGCCAACGGTCAGCTCCCCCCGGTGACCGTCGACGGTCCGCCTGACGAAGCGGGTTGCGTTCCGCGCAAGCTGAATGGGCAGTGCGGCAGCCTGTGGGATGCGCTTCGCTATGAGAAGCGCATGGAAGGGCTCGGGGTGAGCGGCGTAATTGCGTATTTCGACGCCCGCGGCTGGCAGACGCTTCCGGAGAACAGCATTCTGCAGCTGCCGGTTCCTGGCTCGGAACTCGCCACGCTACTCATGCCGAACTACACGTTCGGCGGTCCGGGCGGTGAGTCGAGTGCGCCGGCTCCCGATCCCGAGCGGTGTCCGGTCTCGCTGGCACGCTGTCCGTCTTGAGAAAACACTAAGAAAAAGGCGCCCCCGAAATGGGGCGCCTTTTTTTTTTGGGGCTTTATTTCGATTCCAGCGGACGGGATCCGATAGGGGTCAAGATCCGATAGGGGTCAGACACCTATTTTTGCCTATTTCTCATTCGATAGGGGTCAGACACCTATTTCAGGGGTCAGACCCCAATTCTCACGACGGACGCGTTGTTGGCGCTGCCATCTCTGGAATAGGTGTCTGACCCCTAGTTCTTCGAATAGGTGTCTGACCCCTTGGTTCGGCGGTTCCAGCGGACGTGAGGTCTGATCCGTAAGAGCAAGAATCAGGCGACGATGGAGTCCCGGAGGTGACCGGGATCGGGTCGCCAGCGGTGACAAAAAACCTTGCTGGACTTGGACTTGGCCACCACTATAGAGTCGGTGTGCCCGATCCACGGACCGCCAGACGCGGAGAGAAAGGGATGAAGGTGTTCGTCATGGCCGCAGTTGCAGGGGGGATTATAGCCCTGCTGCCCACTGCTCGAACCACCGCTCCCAGTAGCGCCGTTGCGTCCATTGGGCCCCGGATCGTCGCCGACTCCACTGCCCCAAGACCGCACGCGGCGTCGAAGATATCCCGCCGCGGAACGACGAGTCGCGCAGCCATCTCGAATGCCGCGCTGACTCAAGTCGTCAGGCAGACGTGCGCAGCGAGTTGCCACAGCGAACAGCGCAAGCTCGGTAGCCTCTCGCTCGAGCAGTTTGACATCTCGGCAATTACGGGGTCAGCCGCAAATACCGACGTTGCTGAACGGATGATAAACAAGCTCCGCACGGGAATGATGCCGCCCCCGGGGCGACGCCGTCCGGGTGGCGATACGCTGACGGTGCTGGCGTCGACGCTCGAGTCGGTGATCGACAAGGCGGCCGCGCTACGTCCCGAACCGGGAGTGCGGACGTTCCAGCGCCTGAACCAGGCCGAGTATGAGCGATCGATCAAGGCGCTGTTCGACATCGATGTGAACGCGGGCGCATGGCTCCCGCTCGATACCAAGAGCGCGAACTTCGACAACATCGCCGATGTCCAGATGCCGTCGGCCACGCTGCTTGATGCCTACCTCGACGCGGCGAGTGAAATCAGCCGCCTTGTCGTCGGCGATCCCAAGGCAAGCGTCGAGTCGCAGAGCTACAAGATCGCGCGACTCGCCTCGCAGTGGGACCAGGCCACCGGTGCCCCGATCGGCACGCGGGGCGGCGTCTCCGTCACGCACAACTTCATTGCCGACGGCGAATACGTGTTCGGCGTTTCACTGCACGCCATTCCCACGGGCCAGCTGTTTGGCTCCGACGCTCCGTTCGATGAACGGATCGAAATTTCGGTTGACGGTGAACGCGTCGGCATGATCGAAGTCGATCGCTGGATGTCGCAGGCGGACCCGAACAACATGGAGCTCAAGACGAAGCCGATTCCGGTGCGCGCCGGTGCCCATCGCGTGTCGGCGGCGTTCGTGAAGACGTTCGAGGGTCCGGTCAACGACAACATCGCGCAGATCGCCCACTCGATCGCCGACACGCAGATCGGCTCCGAGCTTGGCATCTTGAATCTCGCACACCTGCGTGACATGACGGTCACGGGGCCTCACAACCCGACGGGCGTCTCCGAGACGGTCAGTCGCAAGAGGATCTTCATCTGCCGGCCCACGACCTCTGACGAGGAGCGGCCGTGCGCCGAGCGCATTGTGTCGCACATCGGTACTGCAGCGTATCGCCGCCCGCTCTTGGCAAAGGACATCAAGGGATTGATGAACTTCTTCGATCAGGGACGCAGCGAAGGCGGTTTCGAGCAAGGCGTCCGCATGGCGATCGAGGCGGTGCTCGCCAGTCCGCACTTCATTTTCCGCATGGAAGAACTGCCCGCGGGAGCGCGCCCGGGTCAGCGTTATGCAGTCAGCCCCACCGACCTCGCCTCACGCCTTTCGTTCTTCCTGTGGGGCGCGCCGCCTGACGAGTCGCTGGTAACGGCGGCCCGGAACGGCACGCTTGCCGATCCGACGGTCCTCGCCTCGCAGACACGGCGCATGCTGGCCGATCCGCGCGCCGAAGCCCTGGCAACGCGGTTTGCGGCGCAGTGGCTCCGGCTGCAGGACATCGAGAAGGTCCATCCCGACGCGCTCCAGTTCCCGGATTTCCACGAGCAGCTCGGCACGGCGATGCGCCGCGAGACAGAGCTCTTCTTCCACAGCCTCGTCCGCGAGAACAGGACGGTTCTCGATCTCTACTCGGCCAACTACACGTACCTGAACGAAGAGCTGGCGCGGCACTACGGCATCACGGGCGTGGCCGGTCCGGAATTCCGGAAGGTCATGTATCCGGACGACCGGAGAAGCGGGCTTCTGGGACACGCCAGCATCCTGACGCTGACGTCGCATGCGAACCGGACGTCGCCGGTGCTGCGCGGCAAGTGGGTGATGGAAGTCCTCATGGGATCTCCTCCGCCCCCGCCGCCACCCGATGTGCCGGACCTCGACAAGTCGCCCGAGGCAAAGGAAGGCCGGTTGCTCACCACGCGTGAACGCATGGAGATGCACCGGGACAATGCTTCGTGCCGCTCCTGCCACCTGTTCATCGATCCGATCGGACTGGCGCTCGACAACTTCGACGTCACGGGACGCTGGCGCATTCGCGAAAACGGCAACCCGGTGGACTCGCGCGGCGACTACTACGACGGCACGCCGATTTCGAGCCCGGCGGAGCTGAAGGCGGTGCTGCTGAAACGCCCCGCCCCGCTGCTCCGCACCTTCACGGCCAACCTGATGGCGTACGCGTTAGGCCGCCGCATCGAATATTTCGACCAGCCGGCCATCCGGAAGATCACGATGGCGGCGGAAGCAAACGGATATCGCATCAATGACTTCATCGTGGGCGTCGTGATGAGCGATGCCTTCCGCATGAGACGTGTCGCTGAGACGCAGGCAGCCGGCACCGGACAGCCGTAACAAACCCAACGGAGCGTTCATGCATTTCCTGACTGGAAAGCCGATTCCCCGCCGGACCTTCGTGCGCGGCATGGGAGCGACTGTGGCCCTGCCCTTCCTCGATGCGATGATACCGGCCGGACGGATCTGGCGCGCCGCACCAGGAAACAACACGCGGCTCGTGGCGATCGAGATGGTTCACGGCGCGGCCGGCTGCAATGAGCTCGGCGCGAAGATGAACCTCTGGTCGCCGGCGGAAACAGGAAAGGCGTTCAATCTCGGCACGACGGCCCTCCAGTCGCTCGAGCCGTATCGCGACTACCTCACGGTCATCAGCAACACCGATGCGCGTGAAGCGGAGCCGGTCACGCCGAAGGAAATCGGCGGCGATCACTTCCGCTCCTCGGCCGTGTTTCTCACGCACGAACACCCGAAGCAGACCGAGGGCTCGGACGTCCTCGTCGGCACGTCACTCGACCAGATCTATGCGCAGCGGTTCGGCCAGGAGACGCCGATTCCGTCGCTGCAACTCTGCATCGAGAACGTCGACCAGGCCGGCGGGTGCGCATACGGCTACGCCTGCGTCTACACGGACTCGATCAGCTGGGCATCGCCGACCGAGCCGCTGCCGGTGATTCGTGATCCGCGCGTCGCGTTCGAGAAGTTGTTCGGCGTGGGCGGGTCGGCCGCGGAACGCGCCGATCGCCGCCGCACCCGCCGCAGCATTCTTGACTGGGTCGCCGGCGAGATGACGTCGCTCAAGACGTCGTTAGGCGCGGCTGACCGCGTCCGCCTCGACAAGTACCTCGAGGATATCCGTGAAGTCGAGCGCCGCATCCAGCGCATCGAGGCACGGAACACCAGCGGTGAGCCACGGGACATCCCGGAAGCGCCGGCCGGTGTACCGGATTCGTTCGCCGAACACGTGCAGGTGATGTTCGACCTGCAGGCCCTGGCGTTCGCCGCCGACATTACGCGCGTCTTCTCGTTCAAGATGGGACGCGACGGCTCGAGCCGCGTGTACCCGGAGAGCGGAAGCGATCGTCCGTTCCACCCGTCCTCGCACCATGGCGGCAACGAAGCGGGCGTGAAGAATTTCCACCTGATCAACAAGTACCATGTCGCGCAGCTGCCCTACTTCCTCGACAAGCTCAAGTCCATCCAGGAAGCCGAAGGGAACATGCTCGACAAGACGATGATCATTTACGGATCGCCGATGGGCGACTCGAACCTGCACAACCATCGGCGCTGCCCGCTGTTCCTCGTGGGACATGCCAACGGCAAGCTTCCCGGCAACCTGCATATCAAGGCGCCGGACGGCACGCCGATGGCGAACGCGATGTTGAGCATGTTGCACATGCTCGGGCACGACGACATGAAGCAGTTCGGTGACAGCACGGACGCTCTGGCCCTCAACACACATGCCTAACAAACAGGCCAGAGGCCGGAGGCCAGGGGCCAGCGTGCGACGGTTCGCGGCCTCTGCCTCAGCGATAGGCCTTGCGCTGCTGGTTGGTGCATGGTCGCCGGCGGCCGACTCACCCATAGCCGACGCCGCGATGCGCGGGGATACGGCACGGGTGCGCATGCTGCTCAAGCAGGGCGAAGACGTAAACGGGGCGCAGGGCGACGGGATGACCGCGCTGCACTGGGCAGCGACACGCGGCGACGCGTCGCAGGTCTCGATGCTCGTGTACGCCGGGGCCCGTGTCGAAGCCGTGACCAGGAACGGCAATTACACGCCGCTGCACCTGGCGGCGCGTGGTGGACGTGCGGCGGCGGTGAAAGCGCTGCTGAGGGCGGGCGCCAATGCCAGGGCGGCGATCAGCGCGGGCGGGGCTACCGCCCTGCACTTCGCCGCCGGAATTGGCAGCACCGAATCGATTACGGCCTTGCTGGATGCCGGCGCGGAAGTCGACGTGCGCGAGACGGCGTTTGGACAGACGCCGCTCATGTGGGCCGCGAATTACGATCGCGTGGATGCCGTGAAGCTGCTCCTCGCTCGCGGCGCAAATATCAAGGCCGTCTCGAAAGTCGAAAACATTCCCGATCGCGAGCGTGTCGACGCGGCTTCCCGTGGGCTCCGGAATCGCCGCGTGCAGGCCCTGGCCCAGGCGGAGAACCCTAACGCAGGGCGCGGCGGCGCTGCGCCGGCCGGCGGCCGCGGCGGCGCGCCTGCGTCCCAGATTGCCGGCCGCGCTGGTGCACCGGCTAACCCGGTGGATTCGACGGCGAATCGTCAGGCAGCACCGACTGATTCCTCCACTCGTCAGGCGGCCGCGAGAGCCGACTCGGCAACCACCCCGCCATCTTCCGCAGCTCCGGCACAGGACCAGGGTGGACAACGCGGCTATCCAGCTCCGGCTCAGGAACAGGCGGTCGCTGGGCGAACTGGCGCGCCAGCGGCCGCCGGCGGCGGACGCGCTGGTGGTCGTGGCGGCCGCGGTGGCGGCGCCGCCGAGCGGTCGCTCAGCTACGGAGAACTGGTCGGCTCCAAAGGCGGCCTGACACCGCTGCTCTTTGCGGCCCGTGAGGGAAACATCGAGACGGTGAAGCTCCTGCTCGACGCGGGTGCCCCGATCGGCCAGGTCAGCGACGGCGACCACTCGAGTCCCATGCTGATGGCCGCGATCAACGGCCACTTCGACATCGCCAGGCTCCTGCTGGAGCGCGGCGCGAGCCCGAACCAGATGAGCGACGCCGGCGCGACCCCGCTTTATGCCACCATCAACGTGCAGTACGCCGCCAAGTCGCTGTATCCGCAGCCGACGGCGCAGAAGCAGCAGAAGACGACGTACCTGGAGCTGATGGAAACGCTCCTCAAGCTGGGCGCCGATCCGAACGCGAAGCTGTCGAAGCACCTCTGGTACATGTCGTACAACTTCGACTTGTTAGGCGTGAATACGACCGGCGCGACGCCGTTCTGGCGTGCCGCGTATGGCACCGACGTCCCGGCGATGCGCCTGCTGCTCAAGTACGGCGCGGATCATACGATCGCGACGAGGAAGCCGGCTGGTCGCCAGCGCGGTGACGATGCTCCGGCAGAGGACGACGGCGACGTCAAGGATCCCAGCGGCCTCCCGCCGGTTCCGGCCGGCGGACCGGGTGTGTATCCGATTCATGCCGCGTCAGGCGTCGGCTATGGCGAAGGGTACGCCGCCAACGCGCATATGCACGCGCCGGACGGGTGGATCCCGTCGGTGAAGTTCCTGATCGAGGAGCTCGGAGTCGATGTGAACCAGCGCGATCACAATGGCTTCACGCCGTTGCATCACGCCGCGGCGCGTGGCGACAACGACCTGATCATGTACCTGATGTCGAAGGGTGCCGACATCAATGCGGTCAGCCGTCGCGGCCAGACGGTTGCCGACATGGCGAATGGCCCGGTGCAGCGTATTCCGCCGTTCGTCGAGACGGTAAAGCTGCTCGAGAAGCTCGGTTCCAAGAATTCGAACAAGTGTCGGTCGTGTTAACTCAGGAATCACGAGGCAGGAAGCAGGAAGCAGGGGTTGAACGAAACGGTTGAAATTCTGAGGGCCGGGAGCGCCAACCCCGGCCCTCATTCCATCCCTGTTTCCTGCTTCCCGCTTCCTGCTTCCTCCAACATGGGAACCGCTATGCGCATCATCGCCGCTCTGACATTCGCTGCACTGCCGCTGACGCTGAACGCCCAGGCGCGCGAGCCTCTCGTCGAGTTCGAGAACATGACCTGGGTCGAGGTCAGGGACGCGCTGGCCGCCGGAAAGACGACGGCGCTGTATTATACCGGCGGAACGGAGCAACGCGGACCGCAGAACACGAACGGCGGCCACAATTACATGGCCCGTGCCACCGCAAAGGCGATCGCGCTGGCGTTAGGCAACGCCATCGCGATGCCGGTGCTGCCGTACACGCCGAACAATGCCAGCGCCACGCTGCCCGGGACGATCGGCATCACCAACGAAATCCTCGCAGTCATTCTCGAGCGGTTGGCCGAGGAGGCGATCAAGACCGGGTTCAAGAACGTGGTGCTCATGGGAGATCACGGAGGCGGACAGCCTGCGGTTTATCGCGACGTCGCCACGAAGCTCGATGCCAGGTATGCCCCGCAGGGGATGCGCGTGATCTATGCCGATTCCGTCTACGCCCCTGCCCAGGACGACTTCGAGAAGCAGCTGCGGGCGGAAGGGTATCCGCCCAGTGGCCACGGCGCGCTGTTCGATACGTCGTACATGATCCATACCTGCGGCGCCGAGTGCGTCCGGATGGATGTGCTGAAGGATGCAGTGGGTGATCCGGTCCGCATCGCAGGACAGCCGCGTGACTCGACGACGCCCCGCAGGAACAACGGGATCTCCGGTGACGCGCGCCGCTCCAGCCAGGAGCTCGGCGAGCGATTGTTCAAGATCCGCGTCGAGTACGCGACGCGGCAGATCAACCGGATGCTGGCGGGCAAATAAAGAGCAGGATGGAATGAGGGCCCGCGGTGGTTAGGCCGCGGGCCCTCTTTTTTCATCTCGGATTGCCTACGCGTGCAGGACTACTTCTCGATTTGAGTCCATGCATTCGACGGCACGGGTTGGTTTCCTCCCGGACCATATCCCATCTTGCCTGGCCGATCTGTGGGAAGCGTGATGAGCACTTCACCGACGTTGTTGGTGTAGTCGCTCTCCTCGAACATGTGGCATTTGCCGGCTCCGTCCTTGAACGGACACGCCTGTCCGGCCACCTCCGTAAACGGCGGGTTCACGACGATGCGCAGCAGATAGGTGCCACCCGGCAAGTCGTCGACCACGAAGTACTGGCCGGCGAGCCATTTCACGTACGTGTCACCCCAGTTGACGGAAATCCCCTGGTTGCCGGCTATCGCCGTCAGTCCCAACTCGGGAAAGGCTGGACGTCCGCAATTGCGGTATTGCCACGGTCCCGAATTCGCGTATGGCGTGACGTCGATCATGCAGAAGCCCTTCTTTGCCGCCATGATGGCGCTGCCTAACGTACCATTGGTCACCGGGTAGAGCTCGTACGACGCGTAGTTCCGGAAGTGGTAGTGGGCATGACAGGTCGCCAGCTCAAAGAGTCCATCACCGTCAGCCGGGTTGCCGTCGCCATTCGGGTCATAATGCTCGTTAGGGTCGCCGATATACACGTCGGCATCGCCGATGTTAGGTGTCGTCACGGTGAACCGGAGCAGGTGGTGGAAGCCTGGCGTCACACCGCCTTCCTCTGCCGAGCAGACATTGGGCACGTTTTCGTAGTACACCACCCATGATGTCGCCAGCTTCTGGGCGTCAACGATCAGGTCCGGCTTTCCAATCAGATCCTGCGTGTGTGCGGTAGACGCTTCGGTCGACGCCAGTGAAACTCCCGTCGCATCCGGTGAACCGCACGCAGCGAGCATTGTTGCCGCCAGAATCATCCAGGGGCGGAATGACATACAGCATCCTCCATGAGTGGCGCGATCGCAGACCATAGCACGCGACTCCGGGAGCAGCCAGAGGATAGTGAAATGGCTCAGCGACCTCGGCATACGTCCGGCCCTGACGGTCTTGAGCCGTTTTTCCGCCTCCTTCCGAAAGAGTAGGAGAGCAGAGGGAAACGAGGCGTCTCTGCCCAACGGAGATCAGTCACGACAGCCTCGCGAGCGGAGGAAGGTTCATGTTCTCGAAACCCCACCAATACGCGGGCGCTGCGCTGCTCGTCCTCATTGGCTTTACAGGCGCCTGCGCCCAGTCAGAGCGCGCTACAGGGCCATTGGGCGACGAGGTGTCGCTGGCCAGTGCCGTTCCATGGTCTGCAAATCCGGAACTGAGTCAACTTCTTGCCGCGGTGCGCGAGGCAACAGACCAGTTCCACGACGTGGACGTTGCGTTTGGCGCCGGATATCGCCCCTCGATCGTGGGATGCGAATCGTCGGCCGAAGGTGCGATGGGCGTTCACTACGGTAATGGAGCGTTAATGGGGCTCGTTCCCGGAGTCCGCCCGACCACGGGCACGAACGTCGTCATCGATCCGCTTCGACCTGAGGTACTGATGTACGAGCCCCACGCAAACGGAAAACGCCGACTGGTCGGTATCGAATACGTGGTCTATCGCGCCGCCTGGGATGCGGCGCATCCCGGAACGCCTCCGACACTCCTCGGTGTTCCGTTCGACCAGAAGTTCGGACCCGAGGCACATGGTCACGCCGACCACTACGAACTCCATGTCTGGCTCTGGCGCCACAATCCCCTCGGGATGTTCGCGCCCTGGAATCCCAAGGTCAGCTGCTGACCGGAGCCACTGGGGCGCAGCGCATGGGCATCGCCGCGCTGCGCCCTCAACACGCGTGGGAACGCTCGCATCGCCGCCGTTGAGGCGGGCCAGAGCCGGACGTATTATCGTCGCGTCCGCACGGCTTCGACCTCGGGAGACGATGCCCGCCGACCAGTCGCAGATCGGTGTTTTGCTGCAGCGGTGGAACGACGGCGATTCGGACGCATTCGATCGCCTGATTCCGATCATTTACGAGCGGCTGCGGGAGATCGCGCACCATCGCCTCCGTGCCGCGCCAGGCGAGCGGTCACTCAACACGACAGGCCTGGTCCATGAGGCGTACCTCAGGCTGGCCGACTCGTCAGGCACCGCCGTCGCCAGCCGGAATCACTTTCTGGCCATTGCATCGCGTGTAATGCGAAACGTACTGGTCGATCACGCGCGATCTCGAACGGCGGCAAAACGAGGCGGCAATGAAGGCGCGGTGGAATTCAACGACACCATCTGGATCGGCCGCGTCGATGTGGATGCCGTCAGCGACCTCGATGCCGCGCTCCAGAAGCTGGAACAGCTCGATGCGCGGCAGGCGCGCATTATCGAGCAGCGATACTTCGGCGGCCTTTCTCTTGAAGAAACGGCCGACGCGCTTGGCGTCTCGCTTGCGACCGTGAAGCGCGAACTGCGCACGGCCCGCGCCTGGCTTGCTACCGAGCTTCGAGACGGGGGCGACGCATGAACGACCCCACTGTGAACAGATGGCACGACATCTCCGAGCTCTTCAACGACATCGTTGACCTCGACCCGCCGCAGCGCATGGAAAGGCTGGCGAAAGTCGGAAAGAACGATCCGGCGTTGCGAGCATCCGTCGAATCGTTGCTGGCCGCGGATGCCGTAGCCGATGAACGCCTGTCGCGCTTTGACACCGGCGTGTCGGAAGTGGTTCGGTCAAACACGCTCGCTTCGTTCGCGGACGCTGCCGATCCACTCGGAATCGCCGGGCAATCCCTGTCGCACTTCCGGATCCGGGGCTTCCTCGCGTCAGGCGGAATGGGAGTCGTCTACGACACGGAAGACACCCGGTTGAATCGGTCAGTCGCCCTCAAGTTTCCACTGCCGCACCAACGGCTCGCCGAGCGCGTGAAGTCGCGGTTCATCCGTGAGGCGCAGGCAGCGGGCGCGCTTGATCACATCAACCTCTGCCCCATTTACGAAGTCGGCGAAAGTGATCACGGGTTGTTCCTCGCAATGCCGCTCTACAAAGGCGAGACACTGAAGCACCGGCTCGAACGTGAGCACCAATTGCCGATCGCGGAGGCGCTCGACATAGCCCGACAGATTGCCGCGGGGCTCACGCATGCCCACGAGTCCGGAGTCATTCATCGCGACCTGAAGCCGGGCAACGTCATGCTGCTGCCCGATGGAACGGTGAAGGTCCTCGACTTCGGCCTGGCGCGAACGCACGACGTCACGCACACGAACTCCGAGGTGACGCTGGGGACCGTCAGCTACATGGCCCCTGAGCAGATTCGCGGTTCAAAAGTCGATGCCCGCGCCGATCTCTGGTCTGTGGGTGTAATCCTGTACGAAATGCTCACGGGAGCACGACCTTTCACCGGCGATCGTGAAGTCGCCATCGCCCATGCGATACTGCATAACGAGCCTCGCGCCCCGTCGCTGTTACGTCCCGAAATCCCGAAAGGGGTACAGGACCTGGTCCTTTCGCTACTCGAAAAGGATTCACGTGTCAGATACCAGCGTGCCCGGGACCTGAAGGGTGACCTGGATGGCATCGCGGCGGGACGTGCTCCAACCTTCCGCGCTGCGCCCACTTCTCGCTTGCTCGCGTGGTCGCGCCGACGACGCGTCCCGCTCGTGCTCGGCGCAGCGGTCGCGGGCACGGCGCTGCTCGTGGCCACCGTCCCGCGGCTGTCGGCGCGCGTGAGCCTCCCGACCAGGAGTGCCGAGGCCTACGACTTCTACCAACGGGGTCGCGAATACGAGCGACTTGGCCCGATGGCGGCGGCCGAATCGTTGTACCTGCGCGCGCTGGCGCTCGATACGTCATTCGCGCTGGCGCGCGCCCGGCTGGCCATCGTGTACGCCGAGTGTCGGGCCGGTGGATCCCGCGATTGTCCCCGGCGGACCAATCCCAATCCGCGCTCCGATGTGGAGCGGATCCGAACCACTGCTGAAGCTGCGCTGCGACAACAGCC
>DASRPK010000144.1:0-38229 GCA_035646395.1 Gemmatimonadaceae bacterium
GCGGTCGCCGAAGCGCCGGTGCCCGCAAACCAGCCGCTGATCGCGGGATTCAGCACGTCCGCGACGAACGATGTTGATGCGGGAATTGTGGCGCTGGTGACCGCCTCGAACGCTGCGAGCTGGTTGGCCGGCGTCATCGCCTGCAACTCAGCGACCGTCGCGTTTGCGTTGGCGCACAAGCACGCGGCGGTGACTCCACCCGGTCCCGCGGCTCCTCCGTTCACCGTGACACCGGTAGCAAAGAAGGCCAGGTCCCACTCACTGGAAGTCGAGGGATCGGCCACCGTGATGACCGTGGCCGGATCGCCGAGCTTCACATACGCGGGCGTTGCTGATGCATCGACGGTAAGCTCACTCGTGACTGGTGGCGCCGGTGGTTCGGTGGTCGAGTCGGAGCACGCCGCGACGATGGCGAACGCGGCAAGGGCAACGTGCCTAACGAACGGCCGTCGCGGGGAGTGGTGCATCATGGGCAGAGGTCTCCGTGGCTCCGCTTGCGCCGGTGGCGCGCAGGTAGCCGAGATAGATGAGGATGATTCCGATGAACTCGGTGACGTACAGGACTTCCGTGTAGCCGAACCGGGTGAAGCTGCCGCCGATGCCGGGCAGGAGCCCGCCGACGGCGATCAGGGCGTTCCCTTCGGCGCGCAGGCGGGTTTCACGACGCCGCCAGAACTGCACCGCGGACTTGACCGCGCCCCCCACGAGGAACACGAACGCGTAGAGATTGATGAACGGGCTGAAGGCGCGGACCCACGGCCAGGCCATCACGCGGCCGGTCAGCCGGTGCGCTTCGACCAGCTCGTAGTTCACCGGCACGATCAGCACAAACGTCGCCGCGGTCATCACGACCGCCACGAGGATGACCGCCAGTACGTTGGCAACGCGACGAGGCAGGTGGAGGTACACGGCGCCCTGCGCAAGGGGCGCACCGCCTAACAACGCTCCCGCGATGTACCATCCTCGGAACAGCCATTCGTGCCAGCCGAACAACGTCACCGACGCTTCGATGGCGGTGCCGGCGGCGTACGTCAACGCACCAATCGTCCACCAGAAGAGGTGTGGACCACCACGCTGCCGAAACCGCCGCGCCAGGGAGAAGGCCAGCGAGAGCGCAATAACCGTGGTAACGATCGGGATGTAATGGACGAACGTCGGCACGCTCTGAACGTCGCCGTCGGCGCCACTGCCCGACTACTCGGGCTTCTACGGAGTGGGTACTACGGAGACCTCGTCGGCATTTCCCCTGCTGATGCGAGTAGTCCCGACTCGAGCGCAAACCGCGTAAGCGCCGCCACGTTGCGGAGACCGGTCTTTCGCATGAGAGAGTCGCGGTGTGACTCAACCGTTCTCACGCTAATGCCGAGTTCGGAGGCGATTTCCTTGTTGGACAGGCCGCGAGCGACCCGGGACAGGACGCCTTTCTCTCGTTCGGTGAGCCGATCGAGTCCTTCCGGGGCAGCCTGTTCACGCAACGCTTCGGCCAGGGTGCGCGCGACCGAAGGACTGAAGTACGCATCACCGTTGTGAACGGCTCGGATCGCAGCCCGCAGGTCTGCCGGCGTCGTGTCCTTGCGGACATAACCGTGTGCGCCAAGGCGCACGCTTTCGCGCACGATCTCGGGGTCGTCGTGCACGCTGAGGATCAGCACCCGCACCGATGGCTCAGTCGCCCTGAGCTCACCTGCGACTCGGAGGCCGGATTCGTCAGGCAGGTTGATGTCGATGAGTGCAACATCGGGGCGCTCACGACGCACCAGCTCGAGCGCGGCAGCGGCCGTATCGGCTTCGCCGACGATCTCGAAATCCGGGTCCGCCTCCAGCACCATGCGCAATCCGGCGCGCACAATGATGTGGTCATCGATGACTGCAACACGGATGGTCATTTTTCGTCGCGCAGTGGCAGTCGGACGTGAAGCTGCAGGCCGCCCGACTGCTGCAGTGTCAGGTCGAGCGTGCCGCCCAACGCCGTGACGCGATCGTGCATTCCGCTCAGCCCTCGCTTCCCATTGAGTTGCAACAGCGGGATCGACGGTGGTTCCCGGAGCCCGGCTCCATCGTCGGCAACCGTCAAACTGACGGCTTCCGCGCTTCGAGCGAGGTTGACGCGAATCGATTTCGCTTCGGCGTGTCGCATGGCGTTCGTCAGTGATTCCTGAAGTGCACGATACAGCGCGAGCTCCACATCGCTGCCCAGCTGCCAGTCTTCAGGCGGCAAGTCCGCCACGACGCGCGTTTCCGACCGGTTGGTAAAGTCCGCAATCAATGACCGCATCGCGGGAACCAGTCCCAGCTCCTCGAGCACGGCGGGGCGCAACATCTCGGTGACGTTGCGGATGCTTCGCATCCCTTCATCCAGGAGCGAAAGCGATCGCGCCAGCCCGTTTTGCGCGACTGGGTCACCGCGCTCCTGCAGCAGGCCGAGTTGCAGCTTCAGCGCCGAAAAGACCTGCGCGGTCTCGTCATGCAGCTCACGGGAGAGCCGGCGCCGTTCGTCTTCGTCGTGCCTGACGACGCGCGTAGACAGGCGCTCCAGTGCGGCCGTGCGATCCCGGAGCCGTGCGACCAGTTCGGCGGCGTCGAGCGCCGATCCCAGTTGCGTGCCTAACGAAACGAGGAACGAGTCGTCGAGCGCCGCGAACGGATCGCGCGTGTCGCCCGCGACCACCAGGGCCTGCGGCGCTGCAACTCTGCCGGTTAATGGCAGGATCGCCGTGTAGGCGTGCGTCTCACCGTCGGGAGCCACCCAGTCCGGGCGAACGACGGGCCTGCGCATGGCAATTGCGTCTTCGAGCGATCGCGCCGAAGCTGCCGACAGTGACAGCGTACCCCAGCGGGAAGCCGTGCCCGCTCCACCGCTGAACGTCATGCCGCTCGCATCGAGTCGATACAACCCCACGCCACGGGCGGCGGGGAGCGCCATCGCGTGTTCCAGCAGCGCCGAAGTCGCCCCGCCTGATGCGGTGGTTCCAGTTGCAAGCGAGGTCAATGCGCGCATCCCGCCGCCGAGGTCATCGAGGACGAGGATAGTGACTCCGCACATCGTCGCGAGCAGAAGCACGACATCGAGGTAGTAACCCCATGGGTCCCATGCTCCTTGAGCTCGAAGGAACGGGTAGTCGAGATGATGCACGGACCACAGAAACAGCGCGCCAGCAAGGAATCCTGCGCCCGGACTACGAACGCGCCGCCAATAATCGAGGAAGATCCATCCAGTCCACGCCGTCACTGCGCTGAGGAACAAGACGGCGGGCAATGCTGCGGACAGAAAGCTCTCCAGCAGGTAGATCGCGACGTAGGACCAGACAACCGGAAAGAGCAGCGTCAGGAGATACGCCGGCCGAAATCGCACCTGTCGAGAGAAAACGAGTGCGGTCCAGAGCAACGCGAGTGCCGTCCATCCGGTCGTCACCTGGTGCCAGTACAGCCACGATTCGTTGCGAGTGACGAGGAAGCTGATGATGGCGCCGAGCCGCGCGACGTAGAGGAAACACGCCACAGCCAGCCAACTGAAATACGCCTTTCCGTAACGTCGAGACAAAAAAGTCGCGAACATTGCGGCCCCAAGCGTGACTGCCACCTGGAGTACGGCCGCGTCGAGCTCGACGCCTGACGACGGAGGGAGTTGCATGTTCGTCAATCTATTCCGTCTAAGCGAAGGTGCGATTTGGACTTCGGTCCGACACGCTGGAAGTGAATCGTGAATCGTGAATGGTGAATCGAATGGGCCGGTCGAGTTTGGCTCGGATTCATTAGATAATGACCACGATTCACGATTCACTATTCACGATTCACCGCCTATGTTCATGCGCGTGAACAGGTTGGGCCTCCCGTGCCCGGGCGGAGCGGGAAGGTAGGAAGTCATCTCCCATCTCCCTTCTCCCATCTCACATTGTCCCGTCCACAACGCCGCGACGAAATCCTCGGCGCCGAGCTGCCGCCAACCCTCCCGGTCATGGCGCTGCGCTCCACGATCGTCTATCCGCTCGGCACGATCGCCGTCCAGATGGGAGCACCGGAGAACCTCGCTCTTCTCCGTGACAATGAGGACTCAGGACTGGTCGTGGGACTGGTCGTCGCCGGTGGAGAATCGGACGAGCCACTCGACCAGGAGAAATTCGTCGGACGGGTTGGCGTCGCGGCGCGCGTCCACGAGCGCATCAACCTTCCCGGCGACACGGTACAGATCACGCTGCAGGGACTCCGGCGCATAACGATCGAATCGATCGAACGCACCGAGCCGTACGTCGTCGCCAAGGTGAAGCCGGCCAAGGAGTCTCCGGCGGATCCGTCGGAGCTCGATGACCTGGTCGCGCGCATCGTCGCGGCCGCCGAAACGCTCGCCAACCTCATCGACCGAATTCCCGACGAGGTGCCGCAGATCCTGAAGATGAACGTCTCCGATCCGGGGCGGTTCGCCGACCTGGCGGCGACGAACATGAACTTCCGGATCTCCGACAAGGACGAAGTCCTGCAACGCCTCGACGTCGGTCAGCGGCTGCACTTCATCCTGTCGCGACTCGAGCGTGAAGTGGGTCGCGCGCGCGTGATGGAGGACGTGAAGCGGTCAACCGAAGTGAAGATCGAGCAGCACCAGCGTGAGTTCTATCTCCGCCAGCAGCTGCGCGCCATCCAGACCGAGCTCGGTGAGACGGATCCGGGCGAGAAGGAAGCGATCGAGATCCTGAAGAAGGTCGACGAGGCAAACCTGCCCGAGCGAGTGGGCCAGGAGGCGCGGCGCGAAATCGAGCGATTACGCATGCTGTCGCCCGCATCGTCCGAGTACCAGGTGATCCGGACGTACCTCGACTGGATCCTGTCGCTCCCGTGGAACAAGAAGGCGGGCACGGAACAGATCGAGTTGAAGAAGGTCGAGGAAGCGCTCGACCTGAAACACTACGGGCTCGAGGAAGCGAAGGAACGCATCATCGAGTACCTCGCCGTCCGCAAGTTGCGCGGCGGGGATCCGCACGGCCCGATTCTCTGCTTCGTCGGGCCACCGGGAACAGGGAAGACCTCGTTAGGCTCGGCGATCGCATCGTCGATCGGGCGGGCCTTCTATCGCATCGCGGTTGGCGGCGTCCGGGATGAGGCCGAGATCCGCGGACACCGGCGCACGTATGTGGGCGCGATGCCGGGCCTCATCATCCAGGCGTTGCGCCGCGTCGGCGTGCGCGATCCGGTGATGATGATCGACGAGATCGACAAGATGGCCGGTGGTGGGGCGTCGGGTGACCCGACGGCGGCCATGCTGGAAGTGCTCGATCCGTCGCAAAATCATGATTTTGTCGATCACTACCTGAACCTGCAGTTCGACCTTTCGTCGGTCCTGTTCATCTGCACGGCGAACAACCTGTTCGACATCCCTGCTCCGCTGCGTGACCGCATGGAGGTCATCCGGATCGCAGGCTACACGGTCGAAGAGAAGGTCGAGATCGCGTGGCGCTACCTGCTCCCGAACCTGCTCACTGAGCACGGGATCACGGCCACCGACATCCAGTTCACGGACGAGGTCTTCAGCTTCATTTCGAGCCGTTACTCGCGTGAGGCGGGACTCCGCAACTTCGAGCGCAACATGGCCGCGATCATGCGCAAGCGTGCGCGCAAGAAGGCGGAAGGCGAGGAAGGGGCGTGGATCATCGACAACGACAAGGTGGAAGAAATCCTGGGCGCGCCTCGTTATGCAGCCGAAGAAGCGGAGAAGGAGCCCGAAGTCGGTGCAGTCACGGGTCTCGCCTGGACTTCAACGGGCGGTGACATCATGACCATCGAAGCATTGCGCATGCCAGGCACGGGCAAGCTCACGGTCACGGGACAACTGGGCGACGTGATGCGAGAGTCGGTGGACGCCGCGTATTCGTGGGTTCGTTCGCGCTCGGTGAACCTCGGTGCCGCCGAAAAGGAGTTCCGTGAGACGGACCTCCACATCCACTTCCCTGCCGGCTCGGTGCCGAAGGATGGACCGAGCGCCGGTGTCGCAGTGACGCTCGCGATTGCGAGTGTCCTGTCACGTCGCAAAGTACGCCGCGACGTGGCGATGACGGGCGAAGTGACACTGCGCGGAAAGGTGCTGGAGATCGGTGGCGTGAAGGAGAAGACGCTCGCCGCCTATCGAGCGGGGCTGCGTGAAGTGATCCTGCCAAAGGGGAATCTCAAGGACCTGCGTGACATCCCCGAGGAGGTCAAGCAGCACATGGTGTTTACGTTCGTCGGTACGATGGACGAAGTGTTGCAGCACACGCTGCTACCGAAGGTTCCAGTCGCCGACCGGATCAAAGAATCAGCTGCGACTGAATCCGCTACCGCCGTGGTGACGACGCCCACTTCAACCGCGCCAGCGCCTCCTTCGCCCGCTTGAGATTCGAGACGTTGTCGCCAACGTGACTCCCCGCAATGCGGTGGCCATCGGCCTGACCGTCGTCTCGATCGGGCTACTCATTCCCGGGCTGACGCAGCCGGTCCTGACGATCGTGGCAAGCATCAGCATGATGGGCGTCACGCAGGAGCTATTCCGGCAGACTCAAAGCGTGCTCGAGGCGGTGCGTACGCTGCACGACTCAGGCAATGATTTCGTCGCCGGCCTGATTCTTTTCTTCAGCGTCACGGTGCCGTTCCTCAAGGCGCTGGCGCTCGTGATCATTCTCATGTTACGGAATCCGGCGACGCGATATCGCCTGTACCTGATGGTGCGCTCGTTAAGCAAATGGGCGATGGCCGACGTGTTTGCGGTCGGTGTGTTCATCGCCATGCTCGCGGCCCGCGGGAGCGACAACCTCGAGGGCACCCCGGGGCCGGGCTTTTACTATTTCGCGGCGTACTGCCTGGTGTCGAATCTGGCTTTTCAGTTGCTGTTCATTCCGCCGCCGTCGCCGATTGGCACGGATACGTCAGCGGCCTGAAACAGCGATCGCTCGGAAACTGACGGATCGTACGGATTACTTCTTTGTGGTCGTGTCCGCGACGGGTGGTGCGACCACAACGAAATTCACCGTATCTGTTATCCAGGGTCTGAGCGGCAAGTGACCGGGGTCGGCAAGCACCGCGATGATGCGATGCGGTCCGGGTGGGACGTTCTCCCAGTGGTACTCCTTCTGCGCCTGGCCGAGATGGACCACCCCGGCGACACCCATCGGGATCGAACCTTCCAGCTGTGGGAAGTCGACGTCGAGATAGAGATGATGATGCGCCGTTTCGGGACGCGCGTCAGCTGCCGGTGCAATCTCGATGCCGGTCGCGTCGAGCGTGACGTGCACGGCAGAACCGGAGACGGTGTCACCTTCAGCCGGACTCGTTATGGAGACGGTTACGTCAGATGTCTCCGGTTTCCTGCTGCAGGCCGATACCGCAGCACACAGGACGAGAGTGATGACGCAGCGCAGGCGGGTCATTCATTCCTCCACAGGTTCACGAACGGGACGCACCAGAACGTACGCTCGCCATCACGAGTTGTCATCGTTTCTTCGCGAGAATCGTCCCGCGACAGATGGCCGATCCACAGTGACACGGATAGCGCCGCTTGGCGGCTGGCGTATGACGCTCGGGGAGGATGAACGCATAGTCGTATGCGAGCTCTTCACCGGGCCCGACATCACGGATCGTTTCAATCCAGATGCGTCCGTCTTCGACGACGGCGTCGCAATTGGGATCGCAGGAGTGGTTGATGAACCGCGCGTCGTTTCCATCTACCGATGCATCGATCACGATGTCGTCATCGATCGCAAAGAGGTAGGTGTGATGTGAGGTGTGGGCTTCGTCCGGATATCGCTCGTGCGCTTCGGCCGGCGTTATGCGCGCGCCGGCGTATTCGATCAGCCGTGTTCCTTTCGCAATGGGCTGGATGGCGAACGCGCCGCGGCCGTGCATCTCCGACGGACGAATCTCGAAGAGTACCTGCGTCGCGAGCAGTGGTCTCGTTACCATCTTCATCGCAAAGCGATACAGCCCGGTGCGAGATATGAAAACCATTGAATACCGATCAAACTGATTACGCTGACTTCGCGGTCGAGTGTCACGTCAACGACGACCCCTCGTAGATCAGCCGATCCGCAGAATTCGTGTGATCGTTTGTCAATGGTTTTCATGAATCTTTCGTGGCGCCCGACTGCCTAGAATAGTCCACCGAGCAGGTAGAGCAGCATCCCGGCAAGGCCACCAACGAGCGTGCCGTTGATCCGGATGAACTGCAGATCCCGCCCGATGGCCAGTTCGATGCGCCGTGAGGTTGCGTGTGGATCCCAGCGCTTCACCGTCGTTGCGATCAGCTCACCGACCTCGTTCTGGTAGCGCTCGATGACCGAGATCGCCGCCTCGATGATCCACTGATCGATTTTCGCCATCAGCGACGGGTCGGACTGGATCGCCTGGCCAAGCCCGCGCAAGCCACGCTCGATCGCCTCGGTGTTCACTTCGTCGGGTGAGTCCGCATAACGACTGAGCTTTTCCTTGGTGTCGCGCCAGATCGCGGCCGAGAGCTGCTGCACCGCCTCCGCGCTCAATACGTCTTCCTTGATCTGCTCGGCCTTCAGGATCACCTCGGGCGACGCCTGGAGCTTCACGATGAACTCGTCGATCGCGGTGTCGAATCGCAGGCGCAGGGGGTGCTCCGGATTTTCGTTCACGTCGCGAAGTGTCGCCTCGAGCGCTCCTACGATGCGCTTGGTGATCTTCTCGTCGACCGCGCCCGGCACCCACCACGGCGTCTCCTTGTCGACCCGCTCACGGATCAGGTCCTGGTTCTCCGCCAGACCTCTTGCCGTCAACCGGATGACCTGGTCGAGCAGCGCCTGGTGCCGGTTGTCCGCGGTGAGCAGTGCCAGGAACCTGCCAATGAGCGGCGCCACCGGCGTCTCGCGGATCCGATTGAGCAGTGCGTTGCCGATCAGGTTGTCGACATCTTCGTCCCGCAGCACGTTCGCGCCCGCGGACACGGCGCGCGCCAGCTGCCGCGCCACCGACCGCGCGGAATCCGGCTCCATCAACCAGTTCGACAACCGCTCAGCGGGACGCAAACTCGCCAGTCGCTGGGCGATCACGTCGCGATTGAGGAAGTTCCGCTGCACAAACATGCCTAACGTGATCCCGACCCGGTCCTTGCGCGCGGGGATGATCGCCGTGTGCGGGATCGGGATTCCCATCGGGTGCTTGAACAGCGCGGTCACCGCAAACCAGTCCGCCAGTGCGCCGACCATGGACGCTTCGGCCGTGGCGATGACGATGCCAAGCCAGGGGTAGCGCGACTCGAACAGCTTGGCGATCACGAAGATCACGGTCGCGAGCACCAGCAGCCCGGTTGCCCACGCTTTCATCGTGCGTAAGGCAGCCTCGCGTTCGGCATCCTCACCTGGCCGCAGCGAAATTGGTCCGTCGGTGGTCGCAGACGCCACACTGGTGCGTGCTGATTGCTGATTGCTGCTGCCGATGCTGCTTGCTGGGACTGGTTCTTGAGCGTCGGCGTCGGGCCTCGTGCTCATCCCTATTCCTGCAGCGTGACTTTGGATAGATCCAGGAGACGCGGTGAGACACCGGCTGGAGCATCCACGTACAGGATCACTGGACGTCCATTGATGTCGCTGATCTGAAGGAAGATGCGGCGGCCGCTCGCTCCGTATGAGCGAGTCATTCCGGTCCCGCCCGGCACGATGCGGCCACCGTGCCGCTTGATCATCGACGCGTCCAGCAAGTCGAAGAATTCGGCGGCATCAATTGATGTATCCCACACCGTGACCCAGGCGATCGCGTCGCCACGTGGCGTTTCGATGAGGACATAACGATCGCCGTCCCATCCCGCGGCCCCGCGCACTGCCGATCCCTGGTCCCTGAGATACTCGAACAGCAGGATGCGCGTTTCGAATTCGCCGAGGTTGTTCTGGTAGACGGCCTTCCCCCCCAGCGGCGCGGGGAGCGTAACGGTGGTCGGATCATCGCGCGACTCGAAGTAGCGATCTGTGTGCATCAGCTGTTCAGTCGACGTCGGCATGCGCGCGTATGGCGACTGGCCGGGCGCTTCCGACTTGAACTTCCGCATGAATTCCGCACCCGTCAGGTACGGAAAGATCAGCGTCTCCTGCAATATCGTCGGCGCTGACGCGAAGACCGGCATCGAGGCCTGCGTTTCGCGAATCATCTGCCTCACGCGATCCCAGCCCCCCGGCAGCGACGTGATGGTATTGTCTGAACCGATCATCGCGCCGAGCTGTTCCAGCGTCGCCTGGCCTTCTACTACAGCCTGGCCAGTCGTCAGGCGGTCGTTGTCGTTCCGTGAGCGCTGCAGCGAATCCAAATTGAAATGCTGGTCCTGGAGCGCGTGAACGAGCTCGTGCGAAATCGTTATGCCCGTCACGGCCTCGTCATCGCCTTCGACGACATACAACGTCTTCGCTTTCGGGTCGTAATAGCCGGCGACCTGCTCCGTAAGCAGGTCGAGCATGAACCCACGAAGGTTCATCGACGCCGGAAGGAGACCGAACGCCTTGTAGGAGCGCTCCATTCCGTCCAACTCCGACGCCGGCAGGTCCTCATTGAACCGGCGTTCGAGAAACAGTCTCACCGAATCGCGCGGCTGTGACTCCACGCGAGGAGGCGTCTTGAAGGCAAGACCGGTGGACTTCTCGATCTTTGGAATGTTCTCCGCGACGCGACGTGCGTATGGATCAGCATCACTGCCGCCTCGGCATCCCGCGAGAGCCAGCACGCCTGCACACGCCACGACGCGTTTTACGCTGCCCACGTGACCTCCCGTCCGGTGGCTACCGCAACGACCCTCGCGACATCGATGCCGCGAACTACGATGCCTTCAGCCATCAAAACCGACGCCAATTCTGATTCGACGGTGCCGAGTGTAGCCGGTGGTGCGGCAGGTTCCGGTTGCGTGTCCTGCCTCGGTGGAGTTGCGGCCTTCTTCTCCTCGCGCGGCGGCGGCGTTGTCCGAGCTGGAGCCGGTCCTATGAAGATTGCTTCGAGGTCGGCGCCAAATTGCTCCAGAGCGGAGGCCACTTTGCTGTCTATCGGATCCTCGATGACGCGTGCTTCGCGCTCTGCCTGACGAGCGCCGGCTTGCTGTTCACGAAGAAGTTCCCGGCGGCGCCGGATGAGGAACTCGGCGCGGGACGAATATTGCGCGACGGCATGCGTGTGTGCGCAGGCTTCGTCCAGCACGTCGATGGCCCGGTCGGGTCGGCGACGGTCCGTCTGATGGATATCCGTGAGGTCCACCGCGGCGCGCAGCGATTCATCGGAGATCAACACATTGTGGTGGCGCTCGAGACGCTCCTGGCGCGCACGCAGGATGTCGAGCGTCTCCTCCGACGACAGTTCCCGCACGACAATGCGCTGGAAGCGACGTTCGAGCGCCGGATCGGAACGGACCCAGCGATCGTATTCGTCATCGGTCGTCGCCCCGATCACACGAAAGTCACCACGCACCAGCGCCGGCTTGAGCATGTTTGCGGCATCCATCGCCGCCCCCATCGCCGTGCCCTGCCCGATCAGGTTATGCAATTCGTCGATGAACAGGACGACGTCCGGACGCGCTCGCGTTTCATCGACGAGTGCGCGGATGCGCTCTTCGTATTGACCACGGTAGGTTGTGCCGGCAAGCAGCGAGACGTGATCGACCGCCAGCACTTTCGTGTTACGCAGGGACAACGGCACTTCACCTTGCGCCAGGCGCGCGGCGAGTCCCTCGGCGATCGCAGTCTTGCCCACACCAGCCGGACCCACCAGCGCCGGATTGTTCTTGCCGTGCCGGAGAAGGATGTCGATGACGCGCGCAATTTCCGCGTCGCGAGCTCGTACGATCTCGAGACGTCCCGCGCGCGCGTCAGCCGTGAGGTCCCGCGCAAAACGTGCAAGCGCCCCACTGATTGGGCGCGACAGATCTTCGTCGTTCACGCTACTCCCGTCAGCTGGCCGAGGTACCAGTCCAGCAGCTGTTGTCCGAAAACCAACGCCAGCACCGCGGCAGGCGCAAGGAAAACACCGAACGGAACCTGGGGCATCATTGCCTTCCTGGCACCAAGCGGCAATTCCATTTGAGCGCCACCGGTACCTGCCCCGCGAAACCGCACGATTGGATACACCACGAACAGGAAGGTGATGGCACCAACGGCGGCGCCGAGGAAGATCACCAGCAATGCGCGGCCGGGTCCAAGCGCAGCGCCTACTACCGCCATCAACGTCACGTCGCCGAAACCCATGGCTTCCTTCTTGAGTGCGACTTCGCCCAGCCAGCCGACGATCGCGATCGCCCCTGCGCCGGCGCACGCGCCAATGAGTGCATCCCACGGCGTGGCGAACGGCGTGATCTCAGCCCGCGCGCCACTGACGACAGACGTGACGAGCACAAAGAGTAATCCGAAAACCGTGAATCCATCGGGAATGACGTAATGTTTTGCGTCAGTTGTGGCGATGCCCAACATGACGGTACCGAACACCGCCACGCGCACTGCGGTAAACGACCCGCCGTATTCGAGCGCGCTGAGCATCCACCCTAACGCGACCGCCAGTTCGACGGCTGGATACACTACGGAGATCGGCGCCCGGCAGTTCCGGCATTTCCCACCCAGCCGGATCCAGCCCAGGATCGGCACGTTGTCATACCACTTGATCGGTGTCTCACACTGCGGACATCGGGATGGAGGCCGCACGATGGACTGCTCGAGCGGCCACCGCGCGATGCAGACATTGAGGAACGATCCGATGGACGCCCCCACGACGAAAAACACGACCAGATTGGGCCAGTCGATCATGGCCGCAACTCGTAGAGGAGAATGCCCGTCGCTACCGCGACGTTGAGCGATTCAACCATGGTCGTGATGGGGAGTGAGATAACACGTTGGGCAGCGCCTCGTATCGCCGGCGAAAGTCCACCACCTTCATTCCCTACAGCGAGCGCCAGACGCACGGGACCGCGGTCGGCAAGCATGGCACCATCAGCATCCGCCGCCCAGAGCGGTGTGGCCGTCCGCGCCAGGAAGGCTTGAACGTCCTCCCACGAGGCGTGGAATGCCGGATGGTGAAAGTGCGCTCCCATTGCGCTACGGACGACTTTCGCGTTCCACACGTCAACGCTGCCGGGGAGGGCGATTGTGGCATGGGCGCCCAGGGCGGCCGCCGTTCGGATGATTGTGCCGACGTTACCAGGGTCCTGGACGGCGTCGAGCAGCAGGAGCCGCAAGGCCCCACTGGATGCCAGGGTCTCCACGGTGCGCACGGGCGTTTCGGCGATGGCAACGATTCCCTGCGGCGAGTCCGTCTCAGCCGCACTCCGGAACTCCTTTTCGTCGACGTCCGCAACCTCGACGCCTTTCGCCCTCGCGTTTTCCACCAGCGCCACGCCGCGCGGTGAGTCGATCAGTTTCGGCGCAACGAGAAGCCCTCGAATGACAAGACGAGAGCGGAGCAATTCCTCGACGGCGCGAATTCCCTCGACGACAAACACGCCCTCGCGTTCGCGCGCCTTCCTTCGTCTCAGGTCACGGGCCATCGAGAGGAGTTTCACGACCGAGGTATCCGACGGTGGACGTGGGACGTGGGACGTGGGAGGTGTGAAGCCACTTACAACCGCCGGATGAACTCGATGGCGATCTGCTCGAACTTCTCGCTGGCCACCTTCGTGACTTCAAGGACCTCATGATGGGTTACGGAACTCTCACTGAGCCCGGCGGCAAGATTCGTTATGCAGCTCATGCCCGCCACACGCATGCCGATCGCTCTTGCCACGATGACCTCGTGCACCGTGGACATCCCGACCGCGTCGCCGCCAAGCTTCTGCAACATCCGCACTTCGGCGGGCGTCTCGTAACTCGGTCCGCTCAGACCGACGTACACGCCTTCGGTCACCTTCACGCGGGCCGCGGCGGCGCATTCACCGAGAAGTTTCCGCAGCTCCGGATCCCAGGGTTCCGACATGTCGGGGAATCGTTCATCCCCCGCCACAACCGGCCCGATCAGCGGATTGCGCCACGTCAGGTTCACGTGGTCCCGGATGATCATCAGGTCGCCGGGTGTGAATGACCGATGGAGGCCGCCGGCGGCATTCGACAGCAGCAGCGTCGACGCGCCTAACGCATGCAGCACCCGCACCGGAAACGCCGACATTGCCGCCGAGTACCCTTCGTAGACGTGGAACCGGCCAGCCAACGCCAGCACTTGACGTCCCGCCAGCGTTCCGGAGATCAACCGGCCGAGGTGTCCCGGAATCGTCGGCACGGCAAATCCCGGGAGATCGGCATATGGCACGAATCGCTGCCCCTCGATCCTCTTGCTGAGTTCTCCGAGACCGGAGCCGAGGATGAGGCCAGCCACCGGCTTCTCAACCGCGAGTGCGGCGCGAACCTGGGTGGCTACCTCGTGGGCCGAAGGAAGATCGTCGCGAATGATCTCGTTCATGCCGGCACTCCGCGGAGCCCGTCGATGGCAGCGCGGGCCCTTGCGATAAGCTCTTGCCGCTCGTTCCACGGCAGGAAGGCGCTCTCGAATCCGTTCATCGCGACATGTGCCAGGTCGTCGAAACTGAGTCCCAGCTCTCGCGATGCCAGCTCGTATTCATCCGTCAGTGTCGTACCGCTCATGAGTCGATTATCGGTATTGAGCACAACATTGAGGCCGCGCTTCAGGTACTGCGGAAAGGGATGCTGTTCGAGCGACGGCGTGGCCTGAGTCTGGACGTTACTCGTCAGGCAGACCTCAATAGTGATGCGCCGATCATTGACGTAATCAGTGAGCTCACCATCTTCGATAAGCCGCGTGCCATGGCCGATCCGGTCCACGCAGCAACTCTGGATCGCATCGCGGACAGAAGCTGCGCCATCCCCTTCACCCGCGTGGCACGTGCAGGCGACACTGTGTGCGCGCGCATGGGCGAACGCTTCGGCATGCACCGACGGAGGGTTCGACGATTCGGCGCCGGCGAGGTCGAATCCGACCACACCGCTATTGCGAAAGTCGACCGCCAGCCGCGCCATCTCCATCGACGCGGTCGGGGGAAGCGTTCGCAGCGCGCAGACAATGACGCGCGAGACGATCCCGTGGTCGCGCTCCGCCTTGCCGAGTCCCTTGATGGCCGCTTCCAGCGCCTGCTCCGACGTCAGTCCGCCACGCGTGTTCAGGTTTGGCGCGAACCGGGTCTCCAGGTACCACACGCCTTCACGCCAGGCATCGGTGGCTAGCT
The DNA here is from genome assembly GCA_035646395.1 of Gemmatimonadaceae bacterium. Classification (GTDB taxonomy): domain Bacteria; phylum Gemmatimonadota; class Gemmatimonadetes; order Gemmatimonadales; family Gemmatimonadaceae; genus JABWBJ01. The sequence goes on from DASRPK010000144.1 coordinate 15,170, forward strand.
CGTATGCGATCCGTTCCAGCGATTCTGCCGTCTGCATTACCGAGAGCGTCGTCGCGAATCGCAGGAGGTAATCCTCGAGATTGCGCGCGTCGCGAACGACCATGTAATCGCGCAGCGATTCGGCGTCGTCGCGCGGCATCGCGACGCCGTATTGGCGGCCGAGGTCCAGCAACGTCTCCGGCCGGACCGAGCCGTCGAGGTGACAATGCAGTTCCGCTTTTGGAAGTCGCTCCAGGAGGGAGCGGTTCACTGGCGTCATTCCGTGGCCGCTCCACGACGGCGACCGGAAACGATCCGGATGATGCTGCCCGTAGAGACTTCTGCCGATGCTTCGAGCGGCAACCCGCGGCTGTCGGTGAGGGCGCGATCTCCCGCTACAACTTGTGCCGCAATGTCGGCGTCAAAGGCGCGCACGGCGTCGAGAGCGCGCGCGCCGGCCGGTACGTCCACGCCGCGCCCGTTCACGTACGCCCGAATCATGTCACTCATTGACAATACTCATGGCCTGCGAATGATGGCCCGTTCATCACGGGGCGGGCGCACGGGCGAGTTCCTGCGCACGTAGTCGGTCAGCGCATCGATGTCGACGATGCCTAACTCCTCGACGCGCTGGACACCCACCTGGGCCTGCAGCCCGTCGCCGTTGGCGTTCAGGAAGTCACTGTAGACGAACCGGTACACCTGGGTGTCGACGAGCGGCTGGCCATTCGAAGTCGTCACACTGACGACGCGAGAGCCAATCGCCTTCGTCGTATCGTACGTGACCACAATGCCGCTGAAGCGAGCCAGCAGTTCCCGTTGCCCCAGTGCCTTCTCGATCCAGGCCCGCAATCCCGCGCCGGTAATCGTCAGGCGGACGAGCATGTTCGCGAAGGGCGCAATTTCGAACAGCTCGCCGTAGGTCACCGTTCCGCTGTCGAGCACCCCGCGCACGCCGCCCCGGTTCATGACGCTCACATCGCCTTCACCGGCGGCGCGATACGCGTCGGCCATGAAGTTACCGAGGACCAGGCCCGACATCGGCTCGGAGAGCGTCGCGATGGGCCGGTTCACGATCGCCTGCAGTGGCGCGGTGACGGCCCGGACGAGCGAATCGATTCCGCGATCCGGCGTGGTGCGTTCGGGAAGGACGTCGCGCAGGGCGATCACGGGGTCCGCTCCGGTCAGTGACACGTCGAGGACGCCTAACGCGCTGCCGTGTGACCTGGCCTGTACCACCGGGATGCGATTGACGACCGTGGACAGCGGCGAATGGGTGTGACCGCTCACGATTGCGTCCACACGCTCCGTGACTCCCTGCGCCAGCTCGATGATCTCGCCATCACACGTCGGCGTCGGCGTTGACGCGCAAAACCCGCCCGCGTGGGCAACGACAATGACGAGTTGCGCTCCGCGCGCCCGCAACGCTTTGGCGTGTCGGTCGACGACGGGAATGGGATTCGTAAACCTGAGGTCAGCGACGTTCGACGGCTTTGTGCTCGTCGGCGTGGCGACCGTCGCCAATCCGATGATGCCAATTCGTACTCCGCCGGACGTGAGGATCGTATCGTTCGGAATCCAGGGAACGTCTGCCCCCGAGGTATCGGTGACGTTGGCGGCGAGGATCGGGTAGCGGGCCTCGCGCATCCGCGCCCGCAACGTGTCCTGTCCCCAGTCGAACTCGTGATTCCCTAACGCGGACGCGGCCCGGCCAAGACGGTTAAAGAGTGTCACGACGGGCCGGCCATAGCCCATGTTCGACGCCGGCGACCCCTGGAACTGGTCCCCACCGTCCAGCAGCACAGCCGTGCATTGTGGTGCGCGACATTCCGAGCGCGCCCGGGCGATCTCGGCGGCAAGATATGCAGCGCCACCGCGGAGCACCCCTCGCGAATCCCGCCGCGGTTCGAACGCGCCGTGGAAGTCATTGGTAGCCAGGATGCGAACCCACCGTCCCGATGCCAGGTGGGGGCTGGCGCCCATTGGAACCGGCGCCGGCGCGATCGCTCCACCCCGGCCACAGGAAGCAACCGCGACGGTCAATGTCAGTACAGCGACGTGGGCTCGACGCAATCGACTTGGATGGCGGATGGCGGATGTCAGATGTGGGATGCCCTATCTTAAAGCGACCGCAGACGGTGGAAAGCCTTTATTGACGGCGTTTTGCGAGTTGCTGACCTTGACCCAGCGGTTTGGCGAGTCACGTCGCCAGTCGACGTCGTTTCCCCCATCGGCCATCTCCCATCCGCCATCTGAGTTACAATAACGTGACAGCGCACTCGCTTCTATTTGTAACGACGCCTGAGCATCGTCACCGGCGATTGAACCCTTCCTGCTTCGCTCCGTGAAGCCACTGATCATCGGCATTGCGGGCGGGACCGGATCAGGGAAGACAACAGTGGCTCGGAAGATCGCCAATGCCCTTCCCGACGCCTCGGTCGCCTTCCTCGACATGGACGGTTATTACAAGGATTTCTCGCATCTCCCGATGGAGGAGCGGCGGAAGATCAACTGGGACCATCCGGAGACGTTCGATCGCGACCTGTTTGTGTCGCACCTCGAGCAGCTGGCGCGCGGCGAATCGGTCGAGAAGCCCGAGTATGATTTCACGCAGCACGTGCGGAGTTCGCGAACAGAGCGCATCACCGCGGCGGACGTGGTGGTGGTCGATGGAATCCTGCTGTTCACGGACGAACGCATCAGGGATCTGTTCGATGTGAAGGTGTTCGTAGATGCCGACCCCGACATCCGGCTGGTGCGACGCATCCAGCGCGACATGTCTGAACGCGACCGGCCGCTGGAGGAGATTCTGCAGCAGTACCTGACGACGGTGCGCCCGATGCACCTGCAGTTCGTGGAACCAGGAAAGCGCTACGCCGACATCATCGTTCCCCGCGGCGGTCAGAATGCGGTCGCCATCGAGATGATCCTCACGACTATTCAGCGGCGCCTCGAAGCGCGACGCGCATGACCCAAAGCGGGAACGGCAGCGTCCACCAGCCAGAGCGCATACTCGTCGTCGACGACGAGCCGGATATCGTTGCCCTCGTCGTCTATCACCTCGCAAAGGCCGGATTCCGGATTTCGACCGCGAGTAATGGTGCCGACGCGCTGCGTCTTGCCCAGCATGAGCGACCGGCGCTGATCGTGCTCGACCTCATGCTGCCAGGAATGTCGGGTCTCGAGGTGCTCGAACAACTCCGGGCCGATGAAGCGGGACAGGACATCGCCGTGTTACTCCTCACTGCCCGGCGTGACGAACCCGATCGAATCAAGGGACTGTCGTCCGGAGCCGACGATTATTTGACCAAGCCTTTTTCGCCGCAGGAACTCGTCCTTCGCGTTCGGAACATCCTCCGGAGGATGTCGCAGACACAGACAGGCCTCCCGGATGTCGTGCGCATCGGGCCCATTCTCATCGATCGTGCCGCGCACCGCGTGACCGTGGACAACGCCGAACTCGATCTCACGCCCACGGAGTTCAAGCTTCTGTTGACCCTGGCCGAACGGCGGGGACGGGTGCAGTCCCGCGCGCTGCTGCTGGAGATCGTCTGGGACGCGGCACCTGATATCCAGACGCGGACTGTCGACATGCACGTCCAGCGGCTTCGCACTAAGCTTGGGGCGGCGGGAGAATTGGTCGAGACTGTCCGCGGATTCGGATACCGCCTGCGAGCCGCACAAACACGAAGCGCTTGAACCTCACCCAACGTCTCATCGTTGGTTCGTTACTTGTGTGTGGGGTTTTTGTTGTCCTGACGGTTTTGAGCCTCGACTTTCGGCTGCGGAACAGGCTGCGCGATGCAACCGTCACCGAACTGCTTCGCGAAGCAAGGCTGGTGGCGGCGCAGTGGCGTGTCGGCATTGACGCCGACTCGCTAGCCGATGCCGCCGGAACGGCGCTGTCGCATCGCGTCACATTGGTGACCGGTGACGGTCGTGTAGTAGGCGATTCGGAATTCGATGAGCCCGCGTTGAGTCGCCTCGAGAACCACGCGGCTCGGTCGGAAATCAGCGCCGCCATGCAGGGCGATAGCGGGTCGTCGGTACGACAGAGCCCATCGGCGGGTGATGAGGAGATCTACGCTGCCGTGCGCACCCCGATGGGAGTGGCGCGTGTGTCGTACCCGACCCGGGCGCAGGAATTGATCGTTGACCGGCTGCAGCGCGACGTGCTCATCGTCTCCGTTGGCGCCACGCTGCTGGCGTTACTCCTTTCGGCGTTTTTTGCCCGTTCCGTATCGCAACCGGTGCTCGAGCTGAGGGACGACGCCAAGGCGATCGCCGCCGGTGATCTGGAACGACGGCCGAGTCTCAACGTGGGCGGCGAAGTTGGCGAACTGGCGACGGCCTTCCATCAGCTCGCCGAACAACTCAGCACCAGGTTACGTGCGCTCGAGGCCGACGACGCGCTGTTGCGGGCACTGATGGATTCGCTCAACGAAGGCGCCGTGGCCTTTGATTCCCGCCAGCAGGTCGTGCACCTCAACGCCCAGGGCCGTCGCTTGTTAGGCGTCCGCGACGAAGTACCCTTCCCCGCCGATCGGCTTCCCCGCGAACGTGCTCTCCGCTCGGCCATCGCAGCCGCGATAGCCGGCGAGGCGATCGACGGATTGGAGCTTCCGTTGTTGGGACGGACGGTCACGCTGACCGCGCGCCCGCTCGCCGCCGGCGGCGCGGTGTTGGCCCTCTTCGACCTCACACCGCTCCGAAGGCTGGAGACTGTGCGCAGCGACTTCGTCGCGAACGTCTCGCACGAACTCAAGACGCCATTGACGGTGATCGGAGGATTCGCCGAAACGTTAGGCGACGAGTCCATGGAACCGGAGGTGCGCCGCCAGTTCGTGTCGGCCATTTTGTCCAACACCCACCGCATGCAGCGGATCGTCGATGACCTTCTCGACCTGTCGCGCATCGAGTCCGGCGGCTGGACGCCGAACCCGGCGTCGATCGACATCGAGTCGCTCGCCGAGGAGGTGTTGGCCGCCGCCCGGTCCCGTAGCGACGCCAGCCGCGTCGCGCTGCGCGTGGACGTCGAACCGCCGGCCCTGGCGGTCGATGCCGACCCAACGGCATTGCGCCAGGTGATTACCAATCTCGTCGACAACGCGGTGCGGCATACTGCCGCGGGTGAGATCGTCGTTCGCGCCCGTGCTGCAAACGGCGGAGTTGCCATCAGTGTTCAGGACACCGGCGCCGGCATGCGGTCGGAGCATCTCGTGCGCATCTTCGAGCGCTTCTACCGTGTCGACTCGGGACGCTCGCGTGGCGAAGGCGGAACCGGGCTCGGACTCGCCATCGTCAAGCACCTGGTCGAGGCTCACGGCGGCCGAGTGCACGCCACGAGCGAGCCGGAACAGGGCACCACAATAGATGTCTGGTTCCCCCAGCGACCGTCGCCTAACGGTTCCTGAGAGCGCTACCCGACCGTGACCGCGTCGCCGTGACAGGCGTGACGCGCTGTCGGAATAATCTCCCCCTCCGGTTGTCAGCCTGACGAGTCCACTCCGGTCCCGGCCGTGACGGATTCGTTGCAATTCCGTGCATATCCCGAGACGCGCCGGAGGCAGCATCCATCTGTTCCGTGACAATCGGACTTCCAATTCCCACGACTATGACCCGGTTTTTCGGCACCTTGTCTCTGTTTCTGGCTCTCGTCTCGTCTTCGCTTCGCGCGCAGGACCCGGTGGCACCGGCATCCATCGGTCGCATCGTGGGGAGAATCGTTGACGCGCAGTCAGGCCAGGGGGTCCCGCATGTGACGGTCCAGGTCGTGGGCACCCGTCTCGGCGCCGTCTCGGGAGTCGACGGTCGTTACACGATTGCCAACGTCCCCGCGGGCACCGTCACGCTTCACGCGCGCCTCATCGGCTACACGCCGAAGACCGTGACGGGAATCATGCTTCCGGCGAACAAGAGCCTCGAACAGACCATCACGCTCGAGCAATCGGCAGCCGTTCTGACTGCAACAGTTGTCACGGCTCAAGCCCAGCGCGGAAGCACCGCCGAAGCACTGAACACGCAGAAGACCGCGATCGGGATCGTCAGCGCGGTAACGGTCGAACAGATCTCGCGGAGTCCAGACAGTGACGCCGCGCAGGCCGCGCAGCGCGTCAGCGGCGTAACGGTGCAGCGCGGTGGCACCCTGTTCGTACGCGGCCTGGGTGAGCGATACACCACCACGCAGCTGAATGGAACGCGCGTCCCGAGTCCCGAGCCGGAGAAGCGCACCGTTCCGCTCGATCTCTTCCCTTCGAGCCTTATCGAGGCGGTAACGACGGCCAAGACGTTCACCCCCGACCAGCAGGGCGACTTCAGCGGTGCGCAGGTCGAGATCAAGACGCGTGAATTTCCCGCGATTCGCCAATACAGCCTGTCCATGACCGCCGGCTACAACTCCGGCGCGACGGGGAGTGATGTGCTGACGCCATTTTCCGCCGGCGGCGAACGGATCGCCAACGTTGGCGCAAAGCGCGACTTGCCGTCCCTGCTCCGTTCGTTAGGTAACCTGCAGGGGATCAACCTGAATCAATCGGATGAGAACCTGTTGATCTCGAAGTTCCGGAACGCGTGGACGCCCGAGGCGTCAACCGCTTCGCCGAACAGCTCCACCTCGTTCTCGGTGGGTGGAAACGATCCCCTGTTTGGACAGCGCATTGGATACCTCCTCTCCGGCACGTTCGCCCAATCAACCGATCGCCGGACGGGTTTGGTCCGCGCCCTGGCGAATCGCGGCAATACTCCCGGCAGCACGGTCGAACAGGATCGCTTCGAAGGGGAGATGGGAAGCAGCAGCGTGATGTGGGGAGGGCTGGCGAACTTCAGTACGCTCATCGCGGGTCATTCACGCGTGAGCTTCAACAACACGTACAGCCGGACCGCCGACAACGATGCGCGCCGCGAATTCGGGTTCTTCGAGAACGAGGGCTTCAACGCACGTATCGACCGGCAGCAATATGTCGAGCGATCGGTACGATCAACGCAGTTCGCGGCCGAACATCAGCTTGGAGAGCAGCATCGCGCGGACTGGGCGTTGACGTCGAGCGGCGTCACTCGCGATGAACCGGATCGCACGGAGTTTGTCTACGTCGTTGAACCAGGCACGAACGGCACGGATGTGCTTCGGTGGCACAACAGCTCCAACGCGGGCGCGGTCCGTACCTTTTCGGCGCTGGCCGAGGATAACACCGAGGCGCGGCTCAACTACCAGCTCAACTTCTCCGCGTTAGGCCGCGAACATTTCGTGAAAGTTGGCGGCCTGCATCGTGAGACGGAACGGACGTCTGACTCGCGCGTGTTCGGGATCACGTCCACACGCGCCACGAACGCGATTCGCGAGCTTCCACCAGAGCAACTGTTCGATGGCCGGTTCACCGGTGCGGCGGATTCGATGTTCAGCTTGATCGCGCTGGCTCAAGGCGGGTCGTACGGCGCCCGCGACCGACTATCAGCCGGTTATGTGATGATCGAGGTGGGTCTCACCGATCGTATCCGGCTGATTACCGGCGCACGGTACGAATCCGATCGGCTGTTCGTCGACGCCATCTCCACACTTGGCCAACCGGTGAACTCCCGCAATCAGTGGAACGATGTTCTGCCGAGTGCGGCACTCAATGTGAGCCTGACCGAATTCCAGAACCTTCGTCTTTCGGTTTCGCGCACCCTTGCTCGGCCGGAATACCGCGAGCTTGTCCCGATCAAAAGCCGTGATGTATTGAACGGGGATGATCTCGAAGGCAACCCGGATCTGCAGCGCACCCGCATTGACAACCTGGACCTGCGGTGGGAGTGGTATCCGGGCAGTGGTGAAGTCCTCAGCGTCGGATTCTTCGCGAAGCGCTTCGACCAGCCGATCGAGCGCGTGTATCGCGCTGCTGGCGCAAGCTCACGGTTCATCGCGTTCGTGAATGCCGAAAGCGCGGAAAACTTCGGCGTCGAGTTCGAGGCGAGAAAGTCGCTGGCCTTCATCGGCGCCTTGTTTGAACCGATCACGTTGTTCAGCAACCTCACGCTTATGCACAGTGAGATCGACCTCGGCGCGAATCAGTCGGCCGCGACCAATCCAAGGCGCCGCATGGTTGGGCAGGCGCCGTACGTCCTGAATCTCGGACTCGCCTATACCTCGGCGTCAGGCTCGACCAGCGCGACCGTCCTGTTCAACCGCGTCGGCGATCGCATCGAAGCTGCGGGTGATGTTCCCCTCCCCGACGTTGTGCAGCAGACACGGAATGTTCTGGACTTCTCCCTCCGGTTCCCGGTCCTTGGCTCGCTCTCTGGGCGATTCGATGCGAAGAACCTCCTGGACGAACCGTACGAAAGCGTGCAGGGCACCGTCAGGCGTGAATACTGGAAGTCGGGAAGAACTTTCCAGTTCGGCGTGATCTGGAAGCCCTGAACGGGAGCGATCAGCGAGCTGCCCTAACTCGTGACGACGCCGTGACATTCGTGACACGCGATCGCAACGCGGCGGTCCCTTCTTCCTCGCATAAACACAGACCCCTCTCACAAGGCTGGAATAGCATGAGTTTTCCCATCGCGACGTCACGGCGGCTGCTCGCCCTGGCTCTCATCGGACTCTTCGCATGTGGTGACGACGATCCGACCGCGCCCACGATCGATCCACCGTTAGGCCTTCAACTGAACGCGACCGGATCTTCGTCGATTCGGGTCACCTTCAATGGCCGAGCCGCGGATGACAGCTACATCATCGAGCGCGCCAGCGGCGTCGCGGGCACATTTGCGACGGTGACGACCGTCAGTGCTCCGGCGACCGACGGTCTCGTCACCCACGACGATGCGGGCCTGGATGTGCAGACGCAGTATCGCTACCGGGTAAAGGCGACCCGGGGCACCGCGCACAGTGGCTATAGCGGAGAGCAGGTGATGACGACCCTCGCGCCGGGCACCTTCACGAAGATCGTGACCGGTGACATTACCACGAACACCACCTGGCATCGCGACACCACGTACACCCTGAGCGGCTTCGTCCACGTCGCCAATGGTGCCACCCTTACGATTGAAGCTGGTACCACAATCAAGGGTGACTACAACACCGTTGGCTCATCCCTCTTCGTCCTTCGCGGAGCGAAGATCATGGCCATCGGGACAGCCGCGCTGCCCATCGTGTTCACGTCGTCGCAGCCTGCGGGCCAGCGACGCCCCGGTGACTGGGGTGGACTGATCATCGTTGGGAACGCCGTGATCAATCGCACCGGCGTCGAGATCGAGATCGAAGGAACGAATACCGCAACCGGAAATGCACCCGGCACAAATTACAAAGTCACCTACAGCGGTGGAACCACGAACACCGATAACAGCGGCGAATTGCGCTACGTGCGCGTCGAGTACGCCGGCTACGCACCAACGGCGAACGCCGAGCTGAATTCGTTCTCGTTCGCTGCAGTTGGTAGCGGAACGAAGCTTTCGTACCTGCAATCGATGGCCGGTCTCGATGACTCGTTCGAGTTCTGGGGCGGCGCGGTAGACGCTTCCTACCTCGTCTCATACGAGTCCGGTGATGACCACTTCGACATGTCGGAAGGGTTCCAGGGACGCCTGCAGTACCTCATCGCGCTGCAGACCGCGCGCCTGCCTGCGAGAACGGGTCTCCCCGGCGGCCCTTCCAGTGATCCGCAAGGCATCGAAAACGATGGATGCGAGGGCGCCGGATGCACGAACGGCCGCAACACCACGCCGTTCACGACGCCGGTCGTCGCCAACTTCACGTTGATCGGGCCTAACGACGCCGCCCTGGCGGGAAGCTCGGGTGGCATTGGTGTGCTGCTGCGCCGGGGAACGGGCGGATATTATGTCAACGGCCTCGTCTCGCGTTGGCCACGCGGTGCGATCAGCGTTCGTGACGCCGAGACGTACCTGCGCGCCGGCAGCGTCGCGACTCCGGATCTCGCCTCGACCGATCTTGCCGTTCGCAACATCCTGATCGCGGAATCCTCGCTCGCGTTCCAGGCCGGTACCGGACAGAACTCGTTCGACATGACGGCAAACGCGATCGTGCAGGACGCCGCTGCCACGACAACGCTCTTCACCGCATTCCCGGCGACAATCGGGGCCACAACCACGGCGGCAGCGTTCGACTGGACGCCGGCCGCATCGTCGGCGGCGGCAACGGGCGGCCTCGCCTCCTTCTCCGGCAAGGTCGCCACCGCGGCGGGATCCGTTGTGGCAGGGTCCACGTATCGCGGCGCGGCAGCACCAGGAGGACCGAAGTGGTGGCAAGGGTGGACAGTTTACAACCAGCAGTAATGCTCGGCGGGTGGCCGGCGATGGGATATCGACGTCGTCGGCTGCCTAACGTTTTACGTCGAAACGCCGCGGCGTCGATACTGCTTCTGATCGTGGCCGCTTGCGGTGAAGGTCACGCCGCGGCCGCGGATGCGGCACGCGCTGATTCGGTGGCGCTGGCCAGGCAGGATTCCGTCAGCCGAGCGCAGCCCGCGTACGTCATCGACAGCATCCTGCCCATGCAGGAGCAGCTTCGCCGCTTCCGGTTCGGACTCGACACTGTGAGCCGGTTGCAGAGCCCGGCGACGAGCAGCGCATCGCTCGTCGGGGCATTCGCGGCGAGCCTGGCACATGCCGACACCGCTGCTCTCCTGCGTCTCGCGGTGTCCCGCGCCGAGTTCGCGTGGCTTGTGTATCCGGACTCTCCATTAAGCGCGCCACCGTACCAACAGGCGATCGACATCGCCTGGCTCCGCCATGCTGCCGCCAGCAGTTCCGGGCTCGCCCGATTGCTCAACCGGATCGGCGGACAGGCACTGCACCTCCAGTCATGGCATTGTGCCAAACAGCCAACGATCGAAGGTTCAAATCGGGTCTGGGGTGATTGTGTGGTGACGTTTGTCGTGGGCGGCGCCGAACCGGCGACGTTAGGCCTCTTCTCGAGCATCATCGAGCGCCAGGGGCGGTTCAAGATCCTGTCGTACGCCAACGGATTCTGATCAGGAGGCCCGGACTCCACCCCGGATCGCGGTGACACGGTTGTGTTGCGGCCGTGACAATCAGGACCGGTGCGTTACCGGATCGTCGCCAAACTGTTACAGAGTACGGATAGCCTGCCGTCGCCTGTTACACGCTGGCGCAGGATCACCGGTTACCAGGGGTCACCGTGCAACTGCCGAGCACTCGTCTCGTCGCAATAGCCGCCGCGCTCGCCATCAGCCGCTCGCTTCCCGCTCAGAACGCCACACCGTCACCGACCGATTCAGCATCCCCACCCCCACGCGTCACAGCCTCGTCACAATCGGCGTCGACGGCGCCCGTCGCCTTCTCGGGCGTGTTGTACCTGAACTACCAGTATGGCGGCCTCGCCGGTGCCCGCTCCGAAAACCGGTTCGACATGGAACGTGCCTATCTCAACTTCCGCGCCTCGTCAGGGACTCGCGACAGCATCCGCGTTACGCTGGATGTCTTTCAGCAACGTGACGCGACGCGCGACCAGTACTACCGCGGGTGGACGATGCGGGTGAAGTACGCCTACCTGAATCACGATTTCGTCGAGGGATCGGGCGATGCCATGAAGGTCTGGGGGCGGCTGGGCCTCATCCAGACCGTCGTGATCGAAAAAGAAGAACAGTACTGGAATCGCGGACTTTCCCAGGTCGCGCTCGAGCAGGCGGGCTACTTCAACTCGGCAGACGCCGGCGCCGGGCTGGGCATCACCCTGCCTAACAGGATCGGCGAGATTTACGCGACGGTCGTGAACGGCGCCGGCTACCAGTCACGCGAGACTGACCGGTTCAAGGATTTTCAGGCACGCCTGACGCTGACTCCGTGGGCGAGTGGCACCAGCGCGCTTCGCGGACTGCAGCTGTCTCCGTGGGTGAGCATCGGCGGCCAGGCAAGCTCCTTCGCAACGAGGCGTGGCACGGTGCAACCAGTGGCCGAGATGCGTCGCAAGGACCGCTATGGCTTTCTGACCACGTATCGCGATTCGCGGTTTGCGGCCGGCCTGCAGATCGCGCGCAAGGTGGACGTCGCAGAAACGGCGGACACCACGAGCGACGTAACTCCGACGACCCACGAAGTCACGGGCGCGCTGACCTCGGCGTTCGCCTTCTGGCGCCCGTTAGGCCCCGCGTCGTCATCCCCGTGGTCGCTCCTGGCGCGGGTGGACGACATCAAGCCGGACGACGCATCGTCCGGCACACAGCGTCGCTACATCGTTGGCACGAGCTGGGACATCAGCCCACGCACTTCCGTGACATTCGACGTGCAGTCGCTGTCGCCGCGGAATGGACTCTCCGGCACGCCAACGCGCACGTACTTCCTGCATTTCATCGCGAATTTCTGAACCCTATCCCCGAGCGTTCCATGCGTCTCCTTGCGATCGCACTCACGACCATCACGGTCCTCGGCACTGCTTGCGGTGGTGGCGATACCGGCGCCGGCGACACGGCCACGAGCTCCGCCGGCGTCGACCTGACCGGGGCGGGCGCGACCTTCCCGCAACCGATCTACAACAAGTGGTTCCACGATTACGCGGCCGCGACCGGCGTACAGATCAACTATCAGTCCATCGGATCCGGGGGCGGAATCAGGCAGTTCTCGGAAGGCACCGTGGATTTTGGTGCGTCCGATGGCCCGATGAGCGACGAGGAGATGACGCGCACTCGCCACGGCGCCGCGCTCCACTTCCCAACCGTGCTCGGCGCAGTCGTCATGACATACAACCTCGCCACTGTCGCCCAACCGCTCCGCCTCACGGGTGAAGTAATCGGCGACATCTATATGAAGAAGATCACGAAATGGAACGACAGCCGGATTGCGGCACTCAATCCCTCAGTCCCGCTGCCTAACACGGACATCATTGTCGTGCATCGCTCCGATGGCAGTGGCACTACCTACGTGTTTACGGATTACCTGAGCTCTGCGAGCCCGGCGTGGGCACAGAGTGCAGGGGGACCTGGCCGGGGGAAGGAAGTGAACTGGCCTGTTGGTCTGGGCGGCCAGGGAAATGAGGGCGTATCCGGTCAGGTGAAGCAGACTCCGGGCAGCATCGGCTATGTGGAGCTGGCTTATGCGAAGCAAAACAGATTGCCGACCGCGCATATCCAGAACAAGGCGGGGGAGTTTGTCGAACCTACCATCGCCTCGATCACCGCTGCGTCAGAGGGCGTCATTGCTGCTCTCCCGCCTGACACCGACTACCGTGTCTCGATCGTGAATGGGCCCGGCGCCGGTACATACCCCATTTCGTCCTTTACCTGGCTCCTCGTCTACAAGACGCCGCCTGACGCCGCGAAGGCGAAGAAGCTGGTGGACTTCATGCGCTGGATGTACACGACGGGCCAGCAGAGCGCCGCGGCGCTGGATTACGCACCGCTACCGGCCGCGCTGGCGCAGCGCCTGACAGAGCGCCTCAGCACCATTGCGCTGACCACGACGCCGTGACGGAAGTTGCGCTGCCGGCACCCGAACCGGGGGAATCCTCTCCGCCGGAGGGTGCAGCGACCCTGGGAGGACGGTCAGCGGGCGATATCGTCTATCGCACGCTGACTACCGCGTTCGCTGTCGCAATCCCGGTCCTGCTCGGGTTCATCACCTTCGAGGTGGTGGCCGCGGCGTGGCCGGCGCTGCGCGTGTTTGGCTTTGGGTTCCTGACGTCGAGCGTGTGGGACCCGGTGCGGAACCAGTTCGGCGCCGCCCCGATGATCTACGGGACCATTGTCAGCTCCATTCTGGCCCTGGTCCTCGCGGCGCCGTTGGCGTTAGGCGTCGCGATCTTCCTGTCCGAGTTCTGCCCACGCTGGTTGCGCCGGCCGCTGGCGTTCTTCGTGGACCTCCTGGCCGCCATCCCCAGCGTCGTGTACGGCTTGTGGGGGATATTTTTCCTGCTGCCGTTATTGCGCGAGAAGGTCATGCCCTTCCTCGCCACCACGCTCGGCCTGGGCAACACGCCATTCTTTTCGGGACCGGCCTACGGCAACAGCATGCTGGCGGCGGCGGTCATCCTCGCCATCATGATCCTGCCGTACATCTCGGCGGTCGCGCGCGAGGTGTTGATGGCGGTGCCACGGTCACAGCGGGAGGCGGCGCTCGCCATGGGCGCCACCAAGTGGGAGATGATCCGCGACGCCGTCGTCCCGTACGCGCGGACCGGTATCCTGGGCGGCGTCATCCTCGGTCTGGGACGCGCGTTAGGCGAGACGATGGCCGTGACGATGCTGATCGGCAACCGGCACGAAATCTCGGCGTCCCTGTTTGCGCCAGGGTACACGCTGGCGTCGGTCATCGCCAACGAATTTGCCGAGGCCACGACCGTGCTGCACACCGCGGCGCTGATGGCGTGCGGCGCGGTGCTGCTCGTCGTTACGCTGGTGGTGAATGCGATAGCACGGTGGCTGGTCTGGTCGGTTGGACGCGAGCCCAGGTCCTGACCGTGCGCACTCCTCCTGCTCCTCCCCGCCGGCGGTCTCTCACGGGCCGAAAAGTCACCAACGGCGTCATGGTCGGATTGATGGGATTCGCGGCACTCCTGGCGACCCTTCCTCTCATTTTCGTGCTCATCCACCTGATCCGGCAGGGCGCTTCGTCAATCGACCTGGCGTTTTTCACCCGGATGCCACGGCCCGTAGGCGAAGCAGGCGGGGGGATGGCCAACGCCATCACCGGCACATTGATCCTCGTCAGCATTGCCGCGTCGATTGGCCTTCCCGTCGGGATCGGGGCCGGACTCTACCTCGCCGAACAACGAGGGGCACGGTTGGCCACCACCGTGCGCTTCCTGTCCGACGTGCTGAACGGCATGCCGTCGATCGTGATGGGCATTTTCGCCTGGCACTTCCTGGTGCGCCCGGTGGGGCATTTCTCGGCCCTGGCAGGCGGTGTTGCGTTAGGCGCCATGATGATCCCCCTGGTGACGCGCGCCACTGAGGAAATGGTGCGCACGGTGCCGACGGCACTGCGGGAAGCGGCACTCGCGCTGGGATATCCACGCTGGCGCACCTCGGTGGCCATTGTACTCCGCACGGCGCTCCCGGGCATCGTGACCGCGGCGCTGGTTGCCGTGGCCCGCATCGCCGGGGAAACGGCACCGCTCCTCTTCACGGCCTTCGGAAACCAATTCTGGTCCGTGTCGCTCTCGCAGCCGATCGCTTCACTTCCACACACGATCTACACCTACGCGAAGTCGCCGTACGACGACTGGCATCGACTGGCGTGGGCGGGGGCGCTGGTCCTGATTGCCCTGGTCCTCGTCATCAGCATCCTCGCCCGCTTCGTGACGCGTTCCAGACACGGAGGTGTCGGTGACTGATCTCCTCACGGTCCAGCCGCCCCCCAGCATCCAGAGGAGTACTCGTCAGGCACCACCGGACGAGCGGCCGCGCATTGCGGTCCGGAAACTCGACGCGCTCTTTGGCACCGTCCGCGCCGTGCGCGACGTGAACATCGATTTTCCCGACGGCCAGGTCACCGCAATCATCGGCCCATCCGGGTGTGGAAAATCGACGCTGCTGCGATGCCTCAACCGGATGCACGAGACGATTCCACTGGCCCGTGTGAATGGCGAAGTGCTGCTCGACGGCAAGGACCTCTACGCGCGCGGCGTCAATCCGATCGAGGTGCGCCGGCACATCGGCATGGTGTTTCAGCGTCCTACGCCGTTCCCGACCATGTCCATCCGCGACAATGTTGCCGCGGGGCTCCGCGCCTCCTCGCGCGGCAGGCCCTCTCGTCGCGAGGAGGATGCGATCGTCGAGGAGTCGCTCCGCACGGCCGGACTCTGGGATGAAGTCCGCGACCGGCTCAAGGATTCCGCTACGGCGCTCTCCGGCGGGCAGCAGCAGCGTTTGTGCATCGCCCGCGCCATGGCGACGCGGCCGAGTGTCATCCTGCTCGACGAACCGACCGCGTCGCTGGACCCGTTGAGCACGCAGAAGGTCGAAGAGCTGGTACACACGTTGCGAGGCACCGTGACGGTCATCATCGTCACGCACAACATGCAGCAGGCCGCACGTGTTTCTGATCGCACGGCGTTCATGTTGCTGGGCGAGCTCGTGGAGACTGGCCCCACCTCGGAAGTGTTTACAACGCCGCATGACTCCCGCACCGAGGATTACATCACGGGACGGTTCGGATGACCGGCGTCCGCGAAGTGGGACGCGGGAATCGGGACGGTGTCGCCACGCCTAACGGTACCCCCGCTATAGGGACCGTTGCCGCCGATACCTTCAGTTTCTGGTACGGTCCGAATCAGGCGTTGCACGACATCACCCTGACGATTCGCCCGCGTTCGGTGACCGCGCTCATCGGGCCATCCGGGTGCGGGAAGTCAACGTTCCTGCGCTCGTTGAACCGGCTCAATGATGTGATCCCGGACATCAAGCACACCGGCGTCGTTCGGCTCGACAACGAGGACATCTACGCCGCGGGCATGGACGTCGTAAACCTGCGCCAGCGCGTTGGCATGGTGTTCCAGCGGTGGAATCCGTTCCCTAAGTCCATTTTCGAAAACGTCGCCTACGGACCGAAGATCAACGGCCGGCCAACACGCGTCGAGCTTGACGCCATCGTCGAGAGTGCGTTGCGTCGCGCGGCGCTCTGGGATGAGGTGAAGGACCGCCTGCGGCACAGCGCACTAAGTCTTTCCGGCGGCCAGCAGCAGCGCCTCTGCATCGCGCGGGCGCTGGCCAACCGCCCCGAGGTCCTCCTGCTGGACGAGCCGTGTTCTGCGCTCGATCCGATTGCGACGCAGAAGATCGAGGAGCTCTTGTTTCAGCTGAAATCGGAGTTGACCATCGTCATCGTGACGCACAACCTGCAGCAGGCGGCGCGTGTCTCGGATGAAACGGCGTTCTTCTACCTGGGAAAGGTCATTGAACACGACGTGACCGAGCAGATCTTCACGAGCCCGAGGCAGAAGCAGACCGAGGACTACATCACCGGGAGGTTTGGATGAGCGGCGTCGACATCTCTGAACGCCATTTCCACGCGCAACTCGCAACGCTCAAACAGCGGCTGACGGAGATGTCCACGCGCTCGGAAGAGCTGGTCGATATCGCGGTGGAAGCGCTGCTGACACGCGACAAGGAGAAGGCCGACGCGGTCATCCGCGGTGATCATGATGTCGATCAGCTGGAACTGGAGGTCGAGCACCTCGCGATTGCGCTCCTCGCATTGCAGCAGCCCATGGGACGAGACCTGCGTTTCATCATCAGCGCCATCAAGATCTCGAGTGACCTGGAGCGCGTCGGCGACCACGCAGTGAACATCGCCCAGTCGGCGCTGCGCATCATCTCCCAGCACGCGCCGATCATGATCGACCCGGCCATCGAGGACATGGCCCGTCGCGCCCGTCGCATGCTCAGTGACGCCCTCGACGCATTCGTTAGGGCCGATGGCGTGCTGGGACGAGAGGTCTGTCAACGCGACGACCAGGTCGACGCCCTCCACGACTCGCTGTTCCGCATCCTGCTGACTCACATGATGGGTGACCCGAAGCTGATCACGCCGTCCCTCGAGCTGCTCCTCGTCAGCCGCAACCTGGAGCGGGTCGCCGACCTGGCGACCAATATCGCCGAAGACGCGGTCTTTCTTGCTGAAGGGAAACAGATCAAGCATCGGTCGGAGTTGAAGAGTTGAAGCGTTGAAGCGTTGAAGCGTTGAAGAGTTGAGGAGTGAAGAGGAAACTGTTAGGCCGTTGGTTTTCACTCGGCAATCGTTTAACTCTTCAACTGTTCAACTTTCAACTAGAACAATGACCCTTCCGCGGGTACGCGTCCTCGAATTGGCCTCCCGAATCCCGAGGCCAGCCGAAGGGGTCCGTATCGCCGCGATCGACATCGGATCGAACTCGATTCGGCAAATCGTCGCCGACGTCAGCCCCACGGGCAGCATCCGGATCATCGATGAAATGAAGGCCGCGCCGCGACTGGGCGCCGGCCTCTCACGCGCGGGAAAGCTGAGCGCCGGGTCGATGCGGAACGCGCTCGAAGCCGTTCAGCGCATGGCAACACTCGCCCGCCAGTTAGGCGCCGCGCGCATTCACGTCGTCGCCACCAGCGCGGTGCGCGAAGCGGACAATCGCCGCGATTTTCTCGACCTTGTCCGGGAAGAAACCGGCCTCAAGGTGCGGCTGCTCACCGGCGAAGACGAAGCACGACTCTCCTTCCGTTCGGCCCTCGCCCACTTCGACCTCGCGGTCCGGCGGGCGGTCGTCATGGACATTGGTGGCGGATCGCTGGAACTCGCCATGAGCGCCGACGGACTGGTGGAGCGCCTCGAGTCGTTCCCGTTCGGTGCGTTGCGCCTGACCGAGGAATTCCTGAGTGAGCGTCCGAAGCCAAAGCAACTCAAGAAGCTTCGCGCGACAGTCCGTGAAGGCATTCGTGGTGCGCTCCCCGTTCGCGACTGGCGCGGCGCGCAGCTGATCGGATCCGGCGGCACCTTCACCAACCTCGGCGCGATGCACCTGGCCGCTCGCGGCTTGCCGTTCGATGGACGTGTCCACGGGACCCTGGTTCCATTGGAGGAGATCGAGCACCGCCTCGACACATTGCTCGCCTCGTCACGGCAGGAGCGCTCTGCGATTCCGGGACTGAACCCCGATCGGTCGGACATCATCCTCGCCGGACTGGCGGTAGCCGCTGAGGTGATGGCGCGCATCGAAGCGCGCGAGGTGACCGTGTCCGGATACGGGATCCGCGAGGGGCTGCTGCTCGAAAGCGCCCGCGTCACGCCGGCACCGGCCGATCCCGGAGAAGCGCGAGAACGGAGCGTGCGGCTCTTCGCCGAGCGATGCCACTATGAGCAGCCGCACGCCGAACACGTGCAGAAGCTGGCGTTGCAGCTCTTCGACGCGTTAGGCCGGCGCCTGGGGTGCGAGCCGGCCGACCGCGCGATCCTCGCCGACGCGGCGCTCCTGCACGACGTGGGGTATCACATCGGGCATGTGCGGCACCACAAGCACTCGTTCCACCTGATTGCCCATGCCGAGTTGTTAGGCGTGTCGCCGGAAGAGCAGATCATGATCGCGCACGTGGCGCGCTATCATCGCGGAACGGAGCCCAAGGGCCGGCATCGGGAGTATTCGCAGCTCGACACGCGCGCGCGACGCCGCATCAAGCGCCTGGCCGCGATCCTGCGCGTGGCCGATGGTCTCGACCGCGGTCATGCCGGCGCCGTGCGACAGGTGAAGGTGCGTTGGCTCAGTCGCGCGGTGCGGATCATGTTGCTTCCGCACACGAAGGCGACATCGCTCCGGCTTGAAGTCTGGGGCGCGGCCCGCAAGGATGGCTTGCTCGAGAAACTCACCAAGCGCGAGGTCGAACTCGTCGCCAGGGACGGATCTGTGTACCGGGAGCAGCCGCAGGAGACCAGCGGGTGAGGGGTAGACGGGCAGACGGGCAGACGGGCAGACGGGTAGACGGGTAGACGGGTAGACGTGCGGACGATCCGGCGTTAGGCAAGCGGACTGCTAACCCGTTTACCCGCTTACCCGTCCTCTTTCAGTTCCCGTTCCGCTTCGACTTCTTGCGTCGGCCGTTGGCGTTCAATGGCGCCTCGTGCTGGCGCGGTTCAGGAGCGCCCGTCAGGGCCGCCGTGCGGAACTCCTGCGTCACATAACGAGACTCCGATCGGTCGAGGCCCCACGGGTCGCGCATCAGCAGCTGGTGTGAGCCGCTTTCGGGGCCCGCCGGCGTGCGCTGCACATACGACCCGTCCGGCATCAGGTCCCAACCCTGGCGCGAGTCGGCGAGATAGACCCGCATCAATGACTCGAGCCGGTGGTGCAGGGCGCGGTCGACGATCGGCGTCACGACCTCCACGCGACGCTCGAGATTACGCGGCATCCAGTCCGCGGAGCCCATGAAGAATTCCTCGTCGCCGCCGTTGTGGAAGTAGTAGAGGCGCGAGTGCTCGAGGAACCGGCCGATGACACTGACGACGCGGATGCGTTCACTGAGGCCAGGCACGCCGGGACGGAGGCAACAGATCCCTCGTACGACGAGGTCGATCTCGACGCCCTCGTTGGACGCGTCGTACAGCGCGTGGATGATTTCGGGGGATTGCAGCGCGTTCATCTTGGCGAAGATCCGCGCGGGGCGTCCGGCGCGTGCGTGGTCCGCCTCGCGATGGATCAGCGCCAGGAACTTGTCCTTGAGCGTCGCCGGGGCGACGAGCAGCCGCCGGTACTCGCGCTGGCGGGAAAATCCCGTCAGCAGGTTGAACACTTCGCTCACGTCGGCGCCAATGTCGGGATGGCAGGTCAACAACCCGAAGTCGGTGTACAGGCGCGCGGTGCGCGAATTGTAGTTCCCCGTTCCGATGTGCACATAACGACGGATCCCGTCTGACTCACGACGCACCACCAGCGCCGTCTTGGCGTGGGTCTTGAGGCCGGGGAGCCCGTAGGCGACGTGGACGCCGTAGCTCTCCAGCGTGCGCGCCCAGTTGATGTTGTTGATCTCATCGAAGCGAGCCTGCAGCTCGACGAGGACCGCCACCTGCTTTCCCGCCTGCGCCGCTTCGGTCAATGCGCGCACGATGGCCGTGTCGCCCGACGTGCGATACAGCGTCAGCTTGATCGCCAGCACGTTGGGGTCTTCGGCTGCCGTATTGAAGAACTTCTCGACCGTATTGCCGAACGACTCGAACGGGTGATGGATGAGGATGTCGCGTTCCCGGATGATGTCGAAGATCGAGCGTTCGGCCTCGCGCAATTCCGGGGGCGTAACCGGACCGAACGGCTGATCGCGCAACTCATGAATCTCGAGAGATGCCAGCGACATCAGGTCCCCGAGCTCGAGCCACGGATCGGCGTCGCACACGTCACGCTCGGTGAGGGGAAGCACGGCCGGATCGGACGTGTCACGCATTTCATCCAGCAGCAGCGCCTGGATCTGTGGCGGCATTCCCGTTTCGACTTCGAGCCGCACCACTTCACCGAAGCGGCGCTGGAAAATCTGTTCTTCGATCGTCGCCAGCAGGTCTTCCGATTCGTCGGCGGCGGGCACGTCGAGGTCGGAATGCCTCGTTATGCGGAACATGTACCAGCCCAGGACGCGCATGCCCGGGAACAGCTTGCCGAGGTGGGACCCGATGAGGTCCTCGAGCGCGACGAAGTGTTGCGGGCGCTTGAGTGGAACCCAGCGCGGAAGACTGCGCGGCACCTTCACGCGCGCGAAGTGCTCGCCTCCACGCGCGTCATCATGAACCTGCACCGCCAATGACAGCGACAAGTTGGAGATGTAGGGAAATGGATGGCCTGGATCGACGGCCAGCGGCGTGAGCACCGGAAAGACTTCCGACTCGAAGTACGCATCGAGGGCGGTGCGCTCGTCAGGCGTTATGTCGTCGACACTAACGATCTTCACCCCGGCAGCATCGAGCTTCGGGACAAGGACGTCGTGGAGGCAGACCCGACGGCGCTCGAGCAGCGCGCGGATGCGCTCATCGATCGCGTCGAGCGTCGCCTGGGGCGTCAGGCCATCGGGCGTCGTTTGCTGAACTCCGAGCGCGACCTGTCGTCGCAGCACCGCGATCCGGACCATGTAGAACTCGTCCAGATTCGTGCTGAAGATCGATAGAAACTTCAGCCGCTCGAGCAGCGGCGTGCGATCGTCCTCAGCTTCGTGAAGAACGCGGCTGTTGAATTCCAGCCACGAGAGCTCACGGTTGAGTAAAAGGGACGACGCGACCGCAGTCTCGGTCATTTGGGAGAAGGAGTTGGCTGCGCGACGTGTAATTGCGCAGGGCCGGCTGGCACGATGAAATATCGCCCGCCACGGTTGCCCCGGTAACCACAAGACACCGGCACGACAGTCCAGTCCCTAAGTTGTTGTGATGGAGAGTCTTACGAGGGAAAGGCTCGGAGCTCCGTTTCCGGACCTCCGGACGAGCCCTCACCCTGAGACGGCCCGGAGCCGTTCCGAGAACGCGCGCACGGGGCGAGAACCAGCATCTGTACCCACAACTTCGGCGCGAGTGCAGAGGTCCTCGAGATCCGTCCAATTCAGCGTTGCCCACTCGCTTGGATAGCTGCGTGCGCGACGCGTGGTGCCTCGTGAAAGGAAATACAGCCAGTTGTCCGATAGCGGACCTTCGATGGATGCCATGTCCCGCACGATTTCCACCGCCTGCCATGAGAACCCGAATGAATCGACGAACTGACGGCTTGCGGCCATTGCCTCTCCAGGTGCGATCGAGTGCCTGCGTTGGCAGTAATGCGGGTGATGGTACCCGATCGCAAGAATCTGTGACCGCCTTTGACGTTTCTGCCCGGTTCGTTACGAGTTCGATACTCGGGAGATGGCTTTGAAGTTCAAGCCGTCTCAACCGCTGATCAGTTCGAGTCCGAGCAGGATCAGGGCGGCAGTAATCGACGCGGCAGGGATGGTAAGTATCCACGCCCAGACAATGCGGCCGGCGACACCCCAGCGGACGGCTGACAATCGGTTCGTCGCGCCAACGCCGACGATGGCGCCGGTGATGGTGTGCGTCGTGCTCACGGGAATCCCGAATCGGGTCGCGATGAGGATCGCGATGGCACCGCCCGTTTCCGCGGCGCATCCGCCCACCGGGCGGAGTTTCGTGATGCGACTCCCCATCGTATGCACGATACGCCATCCTCCGAACAGGGTGCCTAACGCGATGGCGGTATAGGCGCCCATTTCCACCCACAGCGGGATTCCGTCGGCGTCGGTCAGGTGCAGGTGCCGCATCCAGCCTGTTTCGCTGGCAAACAGCCCCTCGGCGGAAATCAGCAAGCCGACGATGATGCCCATGGTCTTCTGCGCGTCGTTCGCACCGTGTGACAGCGAGAACGCGGCGGAGCTCACCAGCTGCGCGTGCTTGAAGAACCGATTCGCGCGCGCGGGCGTCGTCCACCGAAAGACCCAGGTTACTACGATCATCAGCGTCGAACCGAGCAACATGCCGATGATCGGCGACAGCACGATGAACGACAGCATGAGAATCCACGGCTTTCCCCACACGATCGCCGCGAAGCCCGCCTTGGCGACCGCCGCTCCCGCATAGCCACCGATGAGCGCATGCGAGGAGCTGGAGGGGAGTCCGTACCACCAGGTGATCAGGTTCCAGATGATCGCGCCGAGCAG
>DASRPK010000145.1:0-26397 GCA_035646395.1 Gemmatimonadaceae bacterium
GACGAGGGAGCGGCGGCGACGCTGGCCGGGGCATTCAGCGATCCCGCCGGCCGGCCTTCTCGCGCAGCGGAACGAGAGTTGTCACTGGACCACCTCTTTCGCGATGTTCCGCCAGGCGGAACGGCACAAGGGGGAGGGGGAGGGGGAGGGGGAGTGACGCTCGACGAGTTCTATTCAAATCCCGGTGCCTCGACCGGCTCATCCACGGAGCCGGGATCCGAGTCCGGGCCTGAGGAATCAGGTGGTACGGACATCCGCCAATTCACGGCGTGGCTCGAAGGACTGCGCAAGAAGTGAAACTGGCGGTACTGAACGGACCGAACCTCAACTTGCTCGGTTCGAGAGAACCCGAGATCTACGGAACCACGACGCTCGCTGACATCGAGTCGCGGTTGCGTTCCGTGGCGCGCGAACTGGGCGTCGAGATCTCGTTCGCCCAGACGAACCATGAGGGCGCGCTCATCGACGAAATACAAGGGCTGCGCGGGAACGCGGACGGCGTCATTATCAACGCCGGCGCGTATTCGCACACCAGCCTGGCGATCCGGGACGCGTTGTCCGCAGTCGCCATTCCCTATGTCGAGGTGCACCTGTCGAACATTTTTGCGCGTGAACCGGAGCGACGGCATTCCACACTCGCTGCGGGTGCCACGGCTGTGTTATGCGGGTTCGGCGCGTACGGCTATGAGCTGGCGCTGCGCGGATTGGTCGCGCGTCTAGCGAGCCGTGGCTGAGCCACAACGAGGTCGACAAGCCAGGCTGGTAGAACTCCTGATCGGGTCAAACCTCGACGGACTTCTTGTCAGCAGCCTGCCCAATATCCGCTACCTCACGGGCTTCAGCGGATCGAATGCTTTACTTTTCCTGACGCCCACAGAGACCTGGTTTTTCACAGACTTCCGTTACGAAGCTCAAGTATCACATGAAGTCGTTGGCGCCTCTCGAGTTGTCATCGAAACGAGCAGCCTGTGGAAGGGGCTCTGGGAGCAACTGGCAGCGCGACCGGGCACTGCGGCCTTCGGATTTGAATCGGCGCAAACGCTTCATCGTGACTTTCAACGACTCAACGAGGATGGATCGAGGTGGACATGGCGACCGACCACGGACCTCGTCGAGCGCCTTCGCGCATCGAAGGAGCCGCGTGAAGTCGATTCGATCCGCCTGGCGGGCGTGATCGCAACCTCGGCGCTGGAAAAAACCCTGGGCGAGTTGCGTGCCGGCCTCACCGAAAACGAAGTCGCAGGTATGCTCGAACAGAATCTCCGCAACGCGGGCTCGGACGGATTTCCGTTCAGTACGATTGTCGCATCGGGAGAGCGGAGTGCGCTTCCCCACGCACGTGCCGGGAGTCGTCCTATTGCGCCGGGAGACTTCGTGCTGTTGGATTTCGGTGCCGTTTACGAGGGCTACTGTGCCGACGTCACTCGAACTGTTGTTGTTGGGCAGGCATCGGAGCGGCAGCGGGACGTTTACGAAGCGGTGAAAGAAGCAAACGAGCGAGCCCGGTCCTTGATCGCGCCGGGGATGACCGGTCAACAAGCCGATGCCATAGCCCGGAATGCCCTCACCGCGCGCGGATTTGGTGAAGCATTCGGCCATGGCCTGGGCCACGGATTGGGCATCGAGGTGCACGAAGCTCCGCGATTGTCGCGTGTCGCGGAGGGACATCTGCCTGAAGGAGCAGTGGTAACCATCGAGCCTGGCGTCTACCTCCCCGGTTGGGGAGGCGTTCGCATCGAGGACGATGTTCATCTCGTCAACGGGGGCGCGGTGTTGCTGACCGAGTTTCCTCGCGATCTGATCGAGTTGGACTGACCGGCTGAACAACGCTGACCAGAACGAATGATCGATCTTCGATACGTAAAGAAGCTGATTGAGATGCTGGACGGTTCATCCGTCGACTCCGTCGAGATTTCGACGGACAAGGGGATGAAGATCCGCATTTCCAAGACGCCGCAGAATCGCGGCCCCGTCCAGATTCAGACTCCGGCCCCGATGCCGGCGGTCCTGCCGGCGGCGCCCTCCGGTCGCCCAACTCCCGCCGAGGGGGCTGCGGTCGTCGAGATGGAGGCGCCGCGGGTCGAGGCGCCGAAGCCGAACCTGCTCGAAGTCAAATCCCCGATGGTGGGGACGTTTTATGCGCAGGGCGAGCCGGGTTCCAAACCGTATGTGAGCGTCGGCACAAAAATCAGCAAACGCCAGGTCCTCTGTATCATCGAGGCCATGAAAATCATGAACGAAATCGAGTCCGAATTCGACGGAGTGGTAAAAGAAGTTTGCGTTCAGGACGCTCATCCAGTCGAATACGGACAAGTGCTCTTCCGAATCGATCCGAATGGCTAATCCGCTGAGCGTAGAACCTACGGCCGCTGCGCCGACGAGTGCGGCGCGGCCGCCCTTCAACTTCAAGGCCATCCTCCAGCAGATGGTGCAGTCGAGCGCGTCCGACCTTCACCTGAAGGTTGGTCGACCGCCGACGTTGCGCGTGCATGGGGAGCTTTCGCCGTTGCCGTTGCCGGCGCTTCGTCCAGAAGATCTGAGTTCGCTGGCGAAGGAAATCATGTCGCCGAAACAGGTGAAGGAATTCACCGAATATCGCGAGGCGGACTTCGCCACCGGCGTCCCGGGTATCGGGCGCTTCCGCGTGAATGCGTATCAGCAGCGCGGCACGATCGCGTTTGCGATCCGCACCATTCCGCACCAGGCGCGCTCGATCCAGGACCTGCACCTGCCGTCGGTCGTCGAGGAGATCGCCATGATGCCGCGCGGCCTCGTGCTGGTCACCGGCGTCACCGGTTCAGGCAAGTCGACGACCCTCGCCTCGATCATCCAGCTGATCAACGAGCGTCGTTATGCAAACGTGATCACGATCGAAGACCCGATCGAGTTCCTCCATCGCGACCTGAAGTGCCACATCAACCAGCGCGAGGTCGGAACGGACACGGGTTCGTTCGCCCAGGCGCTGCGGCGTGTGTTGCGGCAGGACCCCGACGTCGTGCAGATCGGCGAAATCCGCGACCTCGATACGCTCGACACGGCGCTCAAGGCGGCGGACACGGGCCACCTCGTGTTCTCCACGCTACATACGACGGACGCGACCCAGACCATCAACCGCATCCTGTCGTTCTATCCGCCGCACCAGCAGAACGAAGTGCGTTATGCGCTCTCCAGCGCGCTGGCTGCCGTCGTTTCCATGCGCCTCGTTCCGCGCATCGACCGCCCCGGCCGCGTCCCGGCCTGCGAGGTCCTCATCAACACCGCGGCCGTTCGTGAACAGATCCGCGACCTGGACAAGACGCTGAACATTCCGGATCTCATCCGCGAAGGCACCGTCCAGTATGGCATGCAGAGCTTCGACCAGTCGCTGATGGCGTGGTATACACAGGGCGTCATCTCGTACGACAGCGCGCTGTTCCACGCGAGCAACCCGAGCGAGTTCGCGCTTCGCATTCAGGGTGTGGCGGGATCGAGCGATACGAGCTGGGATGGATTCCAGAAGCCCACATCCAGCTGAGTGCTGATTGCTGATTGCTGAGGGCTATTTGCTGCGGGCTGGTGCTGGAGCTAGCCTTGGTCCGACACCGGTGAGCTTCGGAAGCAGCATCAGCTCGTAGCACACCGCCTCAGCAATCAGCAATCAACCATATTTGTGTTCAAGAAAGTCCTGGTCGCGAACCGCGGCGAGATCGCGCTGCGCGTGATTCGCGCGTGCAAGGAACTGGACATCGAAACCGTCGCGATCTATTCCGAGGCGGATCGCGAGTCGTTGCACGTGCGCTTCGCCGACGATGACGTCTGCATCGGCCCCGCGCCTGCCCGCGAGTCCTACCTTCGCATCGCACGTATCATCGCGGCCGCCGAAATCACGGGCGCCGACGCGATTCATCCGGGTTACGGCTTCCTTGCCGAAAACGCCGAATTCGCCGAAACCTGCACCGCCTCGAACCTCACATTCATCGGCCCGACCGCGCAGCAGATCCGCGTCATGGGCGACAAGGCCGCCGCGCGGAAAACGATGCAGGACGTTGGGGTCCCCATAGTGCCCGGAACCCCGGGACCCGTCGCCGACGTCGATGAGGCGCTCGCGTTTGCGAAGGACATCGGCTTTCCGGTGATCATCAAGGCCGCCGCGGGCGGCGGCGGGAAGGGGATGCGCGTCGCGAAGTCCGCCGAAGAATTTTCGCGATCGTTTTCCATGGCGCGGTCAGAAGCGATGTCAGCCTTCGGCAATGACGACGTGTACGTCGAGAAGTACCTGTCACGACCCCGTCATATCGAATTCCAGGTGATGGGCGATCAGCATGGAAACGTGCTGCACCTGGGCGAGCGCGATTGCTCGATCCAACGTCGCCACCAGAAGCTGATCGAAGAGGCGCCGAGTCCGGCCGTGACGCCGGACCTGCGCGAGCGCATGGGGTCGGACGCGGTGAAGGGTGCGAAGGCCATTGACTACGTGGGCGCCGGCACGATCGAAATGCTTCTCGACGAAGACGGCTCGTACTACTTCATGGAGATGAATACGCGGATCCAGGTCGAGCATCCGGTGACGGAGATGTTGACCGGGATCGACCTCGTGAAAGAACAGATCCGTGTCGCGGCTGGAGAAGAACTCTCGTTCAAGGAACTTCCGCCCCTCCGTGGTCATGTCATCGAGTGCCGCATCAACGCCGAGGATCCGTCCCGGAGCTTCCAGCCGTCACCCGGGCGCATCGACGTTTACCACCCGCCCGGAGGACCCGGGGTTCGCCTGGACACGCACGTGTATGCCGGTTACACCGTTCCGCCGTATTACGACTCACTCCTGGCCAAGCTGATCGTGCAGGGCCGGGATCGTGCCGAGGCCATTCGCAGGATGCAGATCGCCCTCGATGCTTTTATCATCGAAGGCGTGACGACGACGACGGCCTTCCTCGGACGCGTGCTCTCGCACGAAGCGTTTCAGCGCGGCGTGGTCGACACCAAGTTTCTCGAGCGTGAGACAGGGCTGTTCAAACAACCGGAGTAGGTGCGGATAGACGTTCATTTCAATGGGAGCTCCACCGGCCAGCACGACGTCCATGACCGTGTGGTGCTCGTCGTCGATGTGCTGCGCGCGTCGACGTCCATCGCCGCCGCGCTGAACAACGGCGCGCGGGCCGTGATTCCGTTCGAAG
Organism: Gemmatimonadaceae bacterium; assembly: GCA_035646395.1. GTDB lineage: Bacteria > Gemmatimonadota > Gemmatimonadetes > Gemmatimonadales > Gemmatimonadaceae > JABWBJ01. Next base: position 5,154 of record DASRPK010000145.1, read on the forward strand.
GCGTCGACGACGCCATCATGCGAGCGCGCTCGCTCGAACGCAGCGAAGTGCTGCTGGCGGGTGAGCGGAAGATGGCTCCCATCCAGGGCTTTCAGCTGGGAAACTCGCCGCGGGAATTCACTGCTGACATCGTCTCCGGAAAGACGATCGTGATGACGACGACCAACGGGACCGCGGCGCTGGCAAGCACCAGCGGTGCTGCCGAAGTGCTGGTCGGCTGTTTCGCGAATTATTCGGCGACGCTGGCGTGGTTGCGAGCGGCAGCGCGGGGCGGGAAGTCCATCACCATCATCTGCGCCGGTACCAACGGGCGCTTCGCGCTGGAAGATGCGATTTGTGCCGGACGCTTCGTGCGTGGCATCGCGCGTCGCGGGATACAACCGGAGTTAGGCGACGCCGCCAGCGTCGCCGCGATCATAGACCGGCGGATGGGCGGTGACCTGCTCGCGGTCCTCCGTGATTCGGAGCATGGGCGTGCGCTCATCGAGGCAGGGCTCGGCGATGACGTGACGTATTGCGCCGGCCTCAACACGCATTCCGTGGTGCCGGTGTATCGCGACCGCCAGGTCGTGCGCCTGGGTGACCGGTGAAGGGGTTACGGCCGGGAGCCATAACGCATGCGTGAAACGCTCAAGCGCGAGCTGACGGGGATCGTCCTGGCGTTGCTGGCAGTCTTCGTGGCGGGCACGCTGCTGTTGCAACCGGTGCCTGACGAGGGGTCGTGCTGGGCCGCGCGTGGCATCTTCGGCCCTATCGGTTCCTGCCTGAAACAGGGGCTGCGGGGACTGGTGGGGCTTCCCGCCGCCTGGCTGTTCCCGCTGGCGGCCGCCGTGCATGCGCTTCGACTCATGGGGCGGCTCGGATCGGACTCCGACCGCTCGTGGATGATTTTCCTGTTAGGCATCGCCGCCCTGCTGCCGATCGGGATCGGGCTTGCCGTCGGCGCGGTGCCCTCCGACGACACCACCAGGGTTGCCGGGCTGTGGGGAACGTTTCTCGCGTACTACTTCGCGCAGTTCTTCGGGAGCGGCGGAGCATGGTTCGTCGTCGCGCTCCTCCTGTCGGCGCTGATGGCGTGGACACTGCGATGGAATCCGGTGCGCGCGATCATCGGTCCTTCGCCGTCGAAAGCGAAACCGACGGCTCCGACGCTGGCGGAAAAGCTTGCGCCGCGGCCGGAGGAAATGCCGGCGGTGCAGGAGATCGATGAACCGGGTGGTGCCGTTCCTGTTGCGGGCGAGCGTCGCAGGTCGCGAAAACAGACCAGTGTTGACGAGACTCAAGGCGAGATCTTTGCTGCCTATGGGACCGAAGACGAGCTTCCGCCGAAAGACCTGATTACGCCGGCGCCCCAGCGATCAGCCGATGAAGGCAGCCGTGAGCTCGATGAAATGGGCGAAAAGCTCATGGATGCGCTCCGCACATTCCGGGTCGACGGCCGGCTGGTGAATCGCACGACGGGGCCAGTGGTGACGCAGTATGAGATTGAACCATCGTCAGGCGTCAAGGTCCGCCAGTTCGCCAACCTGGCGAACGACCTGGCGCTGGCGATGCGGGCACAGAGCATCCGCATCGTAGCGCCGATTCCCGGCCGTGGGGCGGTGGGGGTGGAAGTGCCCAACCCGACCGCCGAGGTGGTCGGCTTCCGGAAGCTGATCGAGTCGGAGGAATTCAAGTCGGCCCGCGCCTCGCTGCCGATCGCGTTAGGCGAGGATCTCGAGGGCCACGCGGTGGTCGCCGACCTGGCCCGCATGCCCCACCTGTTGATCGCGGGTGCGACCGGGAGCGGCAAGTCGGTCTGCGTGAACACGATCATCACCAGCCTCATTTACCGGCACACGCCGGAGACGCTGCGCTTCCTGATGGTCGACCCGAAAATGGTCGAGCTGTCGGTGTACAACCGCTTGCCGCACCTGCGGTACAAGGTGATCACGGATAACCGGGACGCGGCGTCGCTGCTCAAGTGGGCGGTGATGGAGATGCACGACCGGTATCACCTGCTGGCGGCCAACGGCGCGCGCAACATCCAGGAGTTCAACAAGCGGGTCCGGGACGGCGCCTCGCTGGTGCTGCCGAAGAATCCCGACGTGGCGTTCGAGGACCGCACGTACCGCGCCGGGATCCAGCCGTACATCGTGATCGTCATCGATGAGCTGGCGGACCTGATGATGACGGTGCAGGGAGAGGTGGAGACGCCGCTGGCGATGCTGGCCCAGAAGGCCCGCGCGATCGGGATCCACATCATCCTGGCGACGCAGCGCCCGAGCGTGAACGTGATCACGGGGCTGATCAAGGCGAACTTCCCCAGCCGGATCGCGTTCCGGGTGGCGTCGCAGGTGGACAGTCGCACCATCATCGACGGCATCGGCGCCGAGGCATTGTTAGGCAACGGCGACATGCTCTTCATCCCCCCGGGGAAGTCGGAGCCCCAGCGCATCCAGGGGGCCTACATCTCGGGCGACGACACCGAGAAGCTGATGGGCTGGTTCGAGGACCGGCGGGCGGCGCGGCGCGCGGCGCTGGCGGCGAAGGGCGTGGCAACCGATGCGACCGACGAGGCGGACATCCTCCAGGTGGTCAAGGACCGCGAGGCGCTGGCCGCCGAGCCGGACGAAGACGACGCGGTTCCGGCCGGGAAGCGCGATCCGGAATTCCGGCGCGCGGCCGAGGTGTGCATCCAGCACCAGCTCGGCTCCACGTCGCTGCTCCAGCGCCGCCTGGGGATCGGCTACGGCCGCGCGGCGCGCATCATCGACCAGCTGCACGCGGCGGGTGTGCTCGGGCCGCCTAACGGGTCGAAGCCCCGGGAGATCCTCATGGGGCTAGATGATCTGGAGCGGATCGTGGGCCCTGATGCCTAACGGGGCATGGGGCATGGGGCCTGGGGCATGGGGTATGCGGTTCCATGCCCCAGGCCCCGTGCCCCATGCCCCTGCGTGGAATTGCTACCCGACGCGTCGAAACGGTGACGCTGCCGTGACGCCGCTCGGTATTTTCGTCCCGTGTCCAAGCAGACAATGCAGTTCGGGCTGCAGGGAGAGCGGGTAGCGGAGCGATGGCTCAAGTCCCGGGGCTGGACGGTGCTGCAACGCCGGTATCGGTCCGGCCACCGGGATATCGACCTCATCGCCCAGCGCGACGAGCTGGTGGCATTTGTCGAGGTAAAGGCGCGAACCGGGGCCGGGTTCGGCGATCCGGTGGAAGCGGTCAACTGGAAGAAGCGAAACGAGTTGGTCCGCTCTGCCTTCACCTGGATCGACCGCCATGGCCGGCCCGGCGAGGTCTACCGGTTCGACGTCATCGGGGTTCTGGTCGCGGGCGATCAGGTAAGGGTCAGGCATGTGGAAAACGCGTTCCTGATCCAAGGGCGTGCTTGAATACAGGCGTTTCGCTTCGTAGTTTGTTCGGGAGTTTGTTCGTTGTTTCTTCGGGGTATCGAGTGTTTCCAGCCACCGGATAAATTGCCGCGTGGCCAGAGTCCCACCACACACCACAGCGGGTGCAGCATGGGCGTGACGGCGGTGCAGGAAGACAGGAAAAAGGCGCTAAATCTGGCCATCGCGCAGATCGAAAAGAGCTGCGGCAAGGGGTCGATCATGAAGATGGGCGCCGATTCGGCGCGCGTCCGGGTCGAATCGATTCCCACGGGCGCCATCAATCTCGACGCAGCGATCGGCGTGGGCGGCATTCCCCGCGGGCGCGTGACGGAGATCTTCGGGCCAGAGTCGAGCGGCAAGACCACGCTCTGTCTCCACGTGGTCGCAAATGCGCAGCGCACTGGTGGCGTGGCCGCATTCATCGACGCGGAGCATGCGCTCGACATCGAGTACGCAAAGAAGCTTGGCGTGGACGTGCAGAACCTCCTCGTGTCGCAGCCGGATACGGGAGAGCAGGCGCTGGAGATCTGCGAGATCCTCGTGCGCTCGGGTGCAGTCGACATCGTGGTCATCGACTCGGTCGCGGCGCTCGTGCCGAAGGCGGAGATCGAAGGCGAAATGGGTGATTCACACGTTGGCCTGCAGGCGCGCCTCATGAGTCAGGCGCTCCGCAAGCTGACCGGTGCCATCGCCCGCTCGCGCACCTCGGTGGTGTTCATCAACCAGCTGCGCGAAAAGATTGGCGTGATGTTCGGCAATCCCGAGACGACAACGGGTGGCAAGGCGCTCAAGTTCTACGCGTCGGTCCGGCTCGACATCCGCCGGCTCGGTGCGGTGAAGGACAAGGAAGAAGTGATCGGCTCGCAGGTGCGCGTGAAGGTGGTGAAGAACAAGGTTGCGCCACCGTTCAAGCAGGCAGAATTCGACATCATGTACGCCGAGGGCATCAGCCACGTCGGCCTGCTGGTCGACATCGGCTCCGAGGCGAACATCATCGAGAAGTCTGGTGCCTGGTACAGCTATAACGGCCAGCGTATCGGTCAGGGGCGTGAAAACGCCAAGCTGTTCCTGAAGGACAACCCGGTCCTGCAGGCCGAGATCGAGGAGAAGGTGAAGACCGTGCTTGGCATTCGGCCAATTGCGGGTGCTCCCGAACAGGAGACCGCGGACGAGTAGCCGAATACGTGCATATGTCTTCCGGTGAGAAGTTGGGGCCGGAGGGTTGTTTCTCTGAGAAAGTTGGAGCCCGGTACTCCGCTTTTTTCAGTGGGCTCCCTTCGGCCTCTTCTCTTGGGTGGGACGATGGCGGATGGGTGACATGACCCGAGAGAAAAAGAATCCTGAGCGAAAGGCTCGTGGACCGGCGCGAGTGCGTGAAGTCGACATCGACCTCGACGCGCTGGGTGATCCACTGACCGTCAGCGACCTCGCGCCGGTGCCGGGGCGGAGCGATCGGCTGCGGGTGAGTGTCAACGGCGTCGAGTGCGGAGACGTCACGCTGGATTTCGTGGCTGACGAGCGATTGCGGAGCGGACTGACCCTAACGAGGGCGCAAGCCGGCGACGTGCTCGGCGCCGTCCAGCGGACGATCGTCCTCGACAAGGCTCTCGATCTGCTTGCGGTCCGCGCGCGGTCGGGACGGGACCTCCGGGTCCGTTTGCGCCGTGCCCGAGCCCCGGATGGCGACATCACCTGGGCAATCGACCGACTCGTCAGGCAGGGTTTCCTCGATGACTCGGCCTACGCGCGGCAGGTTGCGCGTGCAAAGGTGCTGGGAGGTGGAGTCTCGCGAAGGCGGGTCGTGACGGAACTGAGGCGTCGTGGCGTATCGGCGGACGTGGCCGACGAGGCGATCGATGCGACACTCAGCGAAGTTGATCTCGATGAGGAGGGCGCTGCCCGCAACGCCGCCGAGAAGCGGATGCGGGCCCTGCGATCGCTGGAGCCGGCGCAGCAACGACAACGACTCTACGCGTACCTCGCGCGTCGCGGCTTCGAGAGCGACGTCGTGCGAAAGGTTATCGCGTCGGTGTTGCGCTGACCGCCGGCGCCGCGACTGGCCATCACGACTTCCGGACAACTTCATTACCGGGTTCCCACCGGGGCGCAGGGTCGACCGCGTAGTGTCCCGCAACACTTTCGGACACTCCCATGCAAATGAATCTCGTCGCGTTCCTGACAGCCCTGACGACTCCGCTGCTGGCCCAGGCTCAACAGCCCAAGCCTCCCGTCATCAATGGCGGACTGCCTTCGGTATCGCCGTCCGGCGATGCGATAGCATTCCTCTCGAATCGCGATGGCGAGTACGACGTGTATGTCACGACACCCGATGGTTCAGAGCTCATGCGGATTACCAGATCCCCCGCATTCGAAAGTGCCCCGCTCTGGACCGGTTCCAGGCTTGTCTTCGCGATCTGGGCCGACAACAAGTCGACCGTCTATGCCGCGAGCGCTGAAGCACCGCAGCCCACCGTGATCGGGACCAGCAGCGGGAGGCAGCCCGCGATTTCACCTGACGGGAAGAAGCTGTTGTTCTCGAAAGGGCAATTTCCGGCGATGCAGTTGGTCGAGTCGGCGCTGGACGGATCCAACGAACGGGAACTGATGAAGACGCCATCAGCCCAGTTCAACGCGGTGTACTCACCGGACCAGAAGCAGATCGCCTTTGCGCGTACCGACTCGACGCGGCAATTGCAGATCTGGGTCATGAACGCCGACGGATCGGGGGAACGGCAGCTCACGCACTTCAGAACCGGGGACGGCAGCCCGCAGTGGCCGGCCTGGTCACCGGACGGCGCCAGTCTCGCGATCCAGTCGGGGAGGTACAATCGGCAGACGCCATCCGAGAACACGGCTCACATCTGGCTCGTTGACGTGAAGACGGGCGCCGCCAAACGGTTGAACCCGCACGAGAGGGCGTATCTCGACGAAACGCCCTCCTGGTTCCCCGACGGCAAGCGGATCGCGTTCCAGAGTGATCGCACGGGCCGGATGGAAGTGTGGGTCATGAACGCCGATGGTACCGGCTCGGTGCAGGTGACTCGGTAAAGGGTGCAAAGGGTGCAAGGGGTGCAAAGGGTGCGAAGGGTGCGAAGGGTGCGAAGGGTAATCGTCTCTCGCACCCTGAGAGGAGGAGGCGGAGCGCGGGGCTTTATATTCCGAGTCTATGTATGCCTCGGAAATTCGCGCGCGATTCCTGAAGTACTTCGAGCGGAACGGCCATGCCGTCAGGCCCAGTTCCACGCTCGTTCCAGCGGACGACCCGACGTTGCTCTTCACGAACGCCGGCATGGTCCAGTTCAAGAAGATCTTCCTCGGACTGGAACAGACGGACTACGGCCGCCGGGCCGTGACGTCGCAGAAGTGCGTGCGCGCCGGTGGCAAGCATAACGATCTGGAGCAGGTGGGCCACACCTACCGGCACCACACGTTCTTCGAAATGCTCGGCAACTTCTCGTTTGGCGATTACTTCAAGCGGGATGCCATTCGTTATGCGTGGGAGTGGGTGACGGGACCACGGGATCAGGGAAACCTGGGTTTTCCGGCCGAGCATATCCGCATCTCGGTGTTCCGGGAGGATGACGAGGCTCGTGCGTTGTGGCGGGAAGTCGCGGGCCTCCCCGATTCCCGGATCTACGGACTCGGCGAGAAGGACAACTTCTGGCAGATGGCCGACACCGGTCCGTGTGGTCCCTGCTCGGAGATCTACGTCGACCTCGCGCACCTCACGAAGGACTGGGCGTTTCCGGAAGGCGCGACCGGCGAGTGGACGGATCTCGAGCGCAAGGAATTTTCGGTCGACGCGTTTTACGAAGGTGCCGAGGCGGGACGGTTCCTCGAGATCTGGAACCTTGTCTTCATGCAATTCGATCGTCAGGCAGACGGTACGCTCGTGCCGCTCCCGAAGCCGTCGGTCGACACTGGTGCGGGACTCGATCGCATTGCGGCCGCGCTGCAGGGCGTCACCAGCAACTATCACGCGGAACATTTCACCGCGCTGATCAGGCGCATCGAGGAAGTGGTCGGATTCCCCTATCACGGCCGCACCGAGAGCGCGCCCAGAATGCTCGAGCGTCAGGCGCGGAAGGCGGGTGGACGTGAGCGGATCATGGTCGACCCGGCTTCATTCCGCGTTATCGCCGACCACGCGCGGGCCGTCGCATTCCTGCTCGCGGACGGGGTACATCCGTCGAACGAAGGACGCGGCTACGTGTTGCGACGCATCCTGCGACGGGCGGTTCGCCATGCCTGGCTCCTGGGCCAGCGCGAGCCGACACTCGTGCACATCGTGCAGGTCGTCATCGATTCGCTTGGCGACGTCTATCCGGAGCTCCGGCAGCGCGCGGCGCATGTCATCGAGACGACCCGGGCGGAGGAAGAGCGCTTCCTGGCGACGATCGACGGTGGCATGAAGCGGTTCGATGAGATCGCGCCGGAGCATACGACGCAGGGCGGCGATGTGGTCCGGGGGACGATCAGTGGCGAAGACGCGTTCCGGCTGTACGACACGTTCGGCTTCCCGATCGACCTGACGGAACTGATGGCGAGGGAACGCGGCTATACCGTGGACATCGCCGGGTTTGACGTGGCGTTAGGCAGGCAGCGTGAGGCGTCGCAGGAAGAGCGGAAGTCGAGGAAGCTGGCGGTGGCCGTGGATGAGCTGACGGACGTTTCCAGGTGGGACGTCACCGTGACACCCGAGACGGGCGCAGTCCAGGCGATGGGACACGCACCCGTCGTCGAAATCGGTTCCTGGCCGGCGACGAAATTCGTCGGCTACGAGACTGTCGAGATCGAGACGCAAGTGACCGCCGTCCGGCAGCTTGGCGAGGGACGCGTCGCCGTGCTGTTGCGCGAGACGCCGTTCTATGCCGAGTCGGGCGGGCAGGTCTCTGATGGGGGCGAGATCATTGGCGAAGGGTGGCGGGTGGACGTCGACGACGTGCGCAAGATCGACGGCCGCACTGCTGCGCTGGGCCGCCTAACGGGCAGCCTGTCGTTCGGCCGTGCGACGGCCCGCGTCCCCAGCGACCGGCGCAAGGACACCGAGCGCAATCACACGGCGACGCACCTGCTCCACGCGGCGCTGCGAGAAGTGCTGGGGGTGAGCGTGCACCAGGCTGGGTCGCTGGTCGCGCCGGACCGCCTGCGGTTCGACTTCACGCATCACGGGCCGGTGAAGCCGGAAGCGTTGAACGAGATCGAGTTGCACGTGAATCGCGGGATCTGGGCGGCGCAGGAGGTCATCCGTGAGGAGAAGCCGTACAAGGAAGCCGTCGCGACCGGGGCAATGGCGCTCTTCGGCGAGAAGTACGGCGACGTCGTCAGGGTGATCACGGTGCCCGGGATTTCGGTCGAGTTGTGTGGCGGCACGCACGTGCGCAACACGAGCGAGATCGGGCTGTTCCACATCCTGTCGGAAACCGGGGTGGGTGCCGGACTGCGACGGATCGAGGCTGCGACCGGAAAGCGGGCGTACGACATCCTGCGGGAGCGCGAGCTGCAGCTGCGGGCCATCGCGGACGTGCTGAAGGCGACGCCCGAGACGGCAGTCAAAAAGGCGCAGGCACTGCTCGAGGAGCGCCGCGCGCTGGAGAAGCAGCTCGAGGAGGCGATGCGCGGCGGCACCGACGAAGTGCGGCGGCTTGTGGATTCCGCCGCGCCGATCGATGGCATCCGCGCCGTGTCGTCGGTGGTGAAGGCCGCCGACGTGAAGACGCTTCAGGCGTTAGGCGATGCGGTGCGCGGACATCCGGGAGCGCTGGTGGCAGCGCTCGGCGCCACGTTCGACGACCAGAAGTCGGCCTTGCTGGTCGTGGTCACGGACGACGCGCGGGGACGGGGTGTGCGCGCCGACGAAGTCGTGCGGGAACTGGCGGCCGTTGCCGGAGGGCGCGGCGGCGGCAAGCCCCACATGGCGCAGGCCGGGATACCGGATGGCGGACGGCTACCCGATGCCCTGGCCGCGCTCGAGGGTGTGCTGCGCGCCCACCTGACGCGGGTGTCGTGAACGTCCGGGACTGGCTGGCGCACCGCGAGCCGTCCCCTCCGCGCGAGTTGCGGGAACGCGTCGAAGCGCTTGCCCTGGCGGTGCCGGAACGAGCCGACGATCCCGCCGGAACGTTGCTCGACGCCGCGGAAGCCGCGTTGATCGGCTTGTCGCGGCAACCGATAGGGGAACGCGCGACCGCACTCGACCTGCTCGCCGTCGACGCGCTCGTCACCTACGCGCTGGAGGTGGCGTCGCAGACGCCGGAGCAGATCCCGGCGATCTCGGAACGCGCCATGACCCGCCTGTCGCGCGTCACCGTGCGGTGATCGACATCCACACGCACCTCCTGCCCGGGGTGGACGACGGGTCGCCTAACGCGGACCATTCGGCTCTGGTCATGAGCCGGATGCGCGCGGAGGGCGTCCGGGGGATCGTCTGCACACCACACCTGAACGTTTCGAGTGCACGGTCGGCGCCGTTCGAACATCATGCGGCCCTGATTCTCGCGCTGCGGGCGCAGGCGCCGGCGGATCTCGCACTCTATCAGGGGTTCGAGATCATGCTCGACGCAGACACGTTTGAGCTGGCGGATGCACGTCTGGGACTGGGCGGCTCGCGGGCGCGGCTGGTGGAGTTCCCCCGGCGTGGGCTGCCGGCGGATGCGACCGGGCAGTTGTCCCGTCTTGTTGCGCAGGGGCTTGTGCCGGTTGTCGCGCATCCGGAGCGGTACTCCGGCTGCACCACCGCGACGATTGCCACGTGGCGGGACCATGGCGCGGTCATTCAGTGTGACGCGATGGCGCTCCTGGGACGCGGGCCGATGACCGATTTCGCCCGGGCAATGTTAGGCGCCGGCCAGGTCGACATCCTCGCCAGCGACAATCACGGTGACCGGCGTAGCCTCGCGACCGCGGTGTTGTGGATGGCGGAAATCGGCGCCGCGAACCAGGCGTCCATCATGACCTCGGCGAACCCGGAACTCCTGCTCGCCGACCAACCGCTGCAGCCAGTGCCGCCGGTTTCATTTCACCGGGGGATGTTCGAGCGGCTGCGCGAACTCATCTTCCGGTCACCGCAGCACGCTCGCACCAGGGATCTCTCCCAGTGAGGAACAAAGGATGACGGCCGACAGCCAGACCGCGCGCGCGCACGCGGTGACGCGCCTTCGCGATCTCGCGGAACTCGCCCGCAAGACGGCGGACGAGTTGCCCGACCAGATCGTGGAAGCGGCCACGCTGGTCCGCGACGTGCTGGCTCACGGCGGGACGTTGTTCTTCTGCGGTAATGGCGGCAGTGCCGCCGACGCGCAGCACATCGCTACCGAATACGTGGTTCGGTACATGAAGAACCGGCGGGCGATGCCGGCGATTGCGCTCACCACGGACACGTCGCTGCTTACCGCGGCCGGTAATGACCTCGGATTCGAGCACATCTTTTCACGGCAGGTGGAGGCCCTGGTCAGGGCCGGTGACCTGCTGGTCGTACACTCCACGAGCGGCACTTCACCTAACGTGATCAACGCCGCCGGGTCGGCCCGGAAGCAGGGCGCAAAGGTTCTCGTGTTGACCGCGCGCGATGGTGGCACCCTCCGCGCGCTGGCGGATGTGGCCATCGTGATCCCGACGGACCGGACGGACCGTGCCCAGGAGCTGCATCTGGCCATCCAGCACGTGATCTGCGAAATGGTGGAAGCCGATGCTTGATACATCGGCATTCGACCTCGCGGGCCGGCGTGCCCTCGTCACCGGCGGATCGCGCGGGATCGGGGCTGCCTGTGCCCGGATGCTCGCGGCAGGTGGTGCAGACGTCGCGATCACCTACCGAGCGCGCGAGGCCGAAGCTGAAGCCGTGGCGGCGCAGATCCGCGCCGCTGGCCGGCGAGCGAGCGCGCTCAAGGTGGAACTCGCCGACCGGGCGAATGTGGATGCGGCGGTACAGGGGGTCGCCGATGAGTGGGGCGGTATCGACCTCTTCATCGGCAACGCCGGGATCTGGCCATCGGACGAGGCGTCCGTTCGCGACATGCCTGACGAGCGCTGGTCCCGCACGATGGCCGAAAATGTCGACGGCATGTTCTACTCGACGCGTGCCGTGCTGCGCGTCATGCCGGACGGCGGTCGCATCGTGCTGGTGTCCAGTACGGCCGGACAGCGCGGAGAGTCGATGCACGCTGACTATGCCGCGTCCAAGGGTGCCATGATCTCGTTCGTGAAGTCGATCGCGATCGAGGTTTCCCGCCGAGGCATCACGGTAAATAGCGTGGCACCAGGCTGGGTCGACACCGAGATGTGCGAGGATCCGTTTTCCGGCGGAGGACGCGACCGGATCGCATCAGCGATCCCTGTCGGCCGGATTGCCAGCGTCGATGACATCGCTGCGCCGATCGTGTTCCTGTGCACGAGGGGCGCGCGCCACATCACCGGCGAAATCCTCAACGTCAACGGTGGAAGCGTGTTGTGCGGGTGAACGCCGGCATGCCTGACGAGCGGTGACACAGGGAACACCCGCGGCGCCGGCGCTGAACCCGCCCCAGGAGGTGCGGCGCATCGCGGCCCGTTTGACCGCGGCCGGATTCGAGACGTGGTGCGTCGGGGGCGCGGTCCGCGATGCGCTGCTCGGCCAGGCGCATGCGGACTGGGACCTCGCCACCGCGGCCACACCGACGGACGTGCGAAGCCTCTTCTCCCGTACCGTCCCGCATGGCATCGAGTTCGGCACAATCGGCGTGCTGGACCGGCACGGCGTCATGCATGAAGTCACGACATTCCGCCGGGACGTGCGGCACGACGGCCGTCATGCGGTGGTCGAGTTCGGGGTGTCGCTGGACGAGGACCTGGCGCGCCGGGACTTCACGATCAACGCGATCGCGTACTCGACAGAAACCGGGGAGATCCGCGACCCGTTCGGGGGCCAGCGCGACTTGAAAGCGCGCGTGGTTCGCGCCGTCGGTGAACCCGGCGCAAGAATGGTCGAGGATCGCCTCCGCGCCTTGCGCGCATTCCGGTTTGCGGGTCGCTTCGAGTTCGCGATCGACCCACCCACCTGGTCGGCGATCCTGGACTCGGCGCCCCACCTTTCCCGATTGTCGCGAGAGCGCGTTAGGCAGGAGATTGAGAAGACCATGGACCAGGTGCGCCGTCCCTCGACCGCCTTGCTGCTGTGGCGACAGTCGGGCGCATTTGAATCGTTGATTCCCGCACTGGCATCCGTACCGGACGTGGCGTTTGTCGCTTCCGATTACATTGGAGCGCCCGACCTGACGGGGCGGCCCGAGCTGGCACAGTCCCGCAGTCGCAACCGGCTGGCAACTCTGTTTCTCGACCTTCCGGCGATACGGGCACGGGAAACGCTGGAGAGCCTGAGAGCTTCGAACAAGGAAACCGACTGGGTGACGCACCAGGTCGATTCGTGGCATGCGGTGGGTCTACCGCTGCGTGCGGCTGCCACTGCCGGCAATGTCACCGAGTCATTGCTCCGACGCGTAGCGTCAAAGGCGGGTCGGACATACTTCAGCGATTTCATGCGCATCGCGAATGCGCGCTGGAGCGCGGAAACGAACAGCCGCACCGTGCCCGGAGTGTGGCGAGCCTATCGACGCGGTACGGCGATCGCGTTCCGCGATCCACTTTCCATCGGGGACCTCGCAGTCGATGGCAGCGACCTGATGGACCTCGGGATCCCGCCCGGTCCGGCCGTGGGCACCACTCTCCGCCGTTTGCTGGAACTGGTGATCGAAAATCCGGAACTGAACACTCGCGACGCGTTGCTCGAGACCGCGCGCGGCTTTGGCCAATCAGCGTCGTGAGTCCAATCGCGTACGCCTTACTCTCGGCGCTGGCCAACGTCGCCGGCGCACTCGCGGTGGCTGGTCGAGCCCGGCGCGGCTTGCAACTATTGGACGCGCTGATCGCCGTCGCTGCCGGGTTCATGATCTCGGTCGCCCTCACCCAGCTCATTCCCGAGGCGATCAGCCGGGGGGGAAGTTCGGCACCCGTCGTCATGTTGGTGGGGTATCTCGCGGTACACCTCACCCAGCATACCCTGACGAGCCATTTCCACTTTGGCGAAGAGACCCACAGTGTCACGACGGCGATCAGCCTGTCCGCACTGGCCGGACTGCTGATGCATACGTTCGTGGATGGTGTCGCCATCGCTGCCGGGTTTACCGTCGGTCCTGAACTCGGCGTCCTGGTATTTATTGCCGTCGTGCTGCACAAGCTGCCCGAAGGCCTCGCCATCGCCAGCCTGTTCCTCGCCGCGGGCCAGTCCCCCCGTCGTGCCGTCGCGGCTGCCGGCGCGCTGGGCCTAACGACATTGCTGGGCGTCCTGGTCACGGATTACGTCGGTCCGCTGGCCCGACACGGGTTGCCCCTCGCGGCCGGGGTCACGTTGTACGTCGCCGCCTCCAATCTCGTGCCGGAGTTCCAGTCGAAGCGCGGCTGGACACTGGCGCTGTACTTCTTCGGCGGATGCGGGTTGTTCACGCTCGCGTACGCACTGCTCACTTGACGATGCCGTCGCGCCGGGACCAATCGACTGGTTCGTTGTTTGCTGGCTCGGCCCCCGCCGCGCCGCTGGCGGCCCGCATGCGGCCCCGGACATTGAACGAGTTCGTGGGCCAGGAATCGGTGCTGGCGCCAGGGAAGCCGTTGCGGGAGGCGATCGAGCGCGGGACCGTGGGATCGCTCATCCTCTGGGGGCCGCCCGGCAGCGGAAAGACCACGTTAGGCTTCCTGGTCGCGCAGACCACCGATCGTGAGTTCGTCCCCTTTTCGGCGGTCACCGAGGGCGTGCCCCGCGTGCGCGAAATCATCGGAGAGGCCGCGCGACGCCTGGAGATGGGAAAAGGGACCATTCTCTTTGTCGACGAAATTCATCGCTTCAATCGCGCCCAGCAGGACGCGTTTCTGCCAGCCGTTGAGTCGGGAACGGTCACACTCATTGGCGCCACCACGGAGAATCCTTCCTTCGAATTGAATGGCGCATTGCTCTCGCGGGCTCGCGTTGTGGTGCTGGAACCACTCAGTCCGGACCACATCATGGTCGTGCTGAAGCGGGCCCTCACTGATGCCGAGCGTGGACTCGGCGCGCAGAACCTTTCGGCCGACGATGAGGCGTTGCGTTGGCTCGCCGTGGAAGCCGATGGCGACGCCCGGCGCGCGCTCAATGTCCTGGAAGCGGCGGCAGAACACGCCGGCCCCCGTTCGGCGCTGACGGCTGAATTACTGCGCGATGCCATGCAGCGTCGCGTCGCTCGTTATGACAAGTCGGGTGAAGAGCATTACAACCTGATTTCGGCGTACCACAAGGCGCTTCGTGGCAGTGATCCACAGGGGGCGCTGTACTGGCTGGCGCGCATGATCGACGGTGGTGAAGATCCGATGTACATCGCGCGGCGCACGATCCGGTTCGCGTCCGAGGATGTGGGTCTGGCGGATCCACAGGCGCTGCGTGTCGCACTTGCCGCACGGGACGCCTATAAGATGCTGGGATCTCCCGAGGGGGAGCTGGCCCTCGCCGAAGCGGCCGTGTATCTGGCGACCGCGCCGAAGAGCAATCGCGTGTATGCGGCGTGGGGCGCCGCGCTCGAGGCGGCGCGCGAGTATCCGGCTGAGAGTGTGCCGTTGCACATCCGGAATGCACCAACGTCGTTGATGAAGCAGCTCGGCTACGGGAAGGGGTATCAATACGCCCATGATGTTCCCGATGCGTACCTTCCGCAGAAATACCTGCCTGACGCGCTGGAGGGATCGACGTTCTACGAACCGGGTACCTTCGGGTTCGAGCGCGATATCGCAAAACGCATGGCTTGGTGGAGTGAACTCAGGGAGCGCGCTCGGGGGACTGACTCATCCCCGGGCAAGGGTCCGACAGCAGACCAGGAGAAGTCGGAATGAAGCGCATTACCTTCGTTATGCTGGCGGTGACTGCGATCGGTTGCGCCTCGGTGGGCCGCGCCGTTTTTCGCGAGCCAGTGGTGACGTACAAGGATGCAGTGATTACCGGCCTGGGTCTTACGGGCGGAAGTCTCGAAGTCGTGTTGAGCATTTACAACCCGAATAGCTTCCGGCTGGATGGCACCGGCCTCACGTATCGAATCGCGGTCGATTCCATCCCGTTCGGGAACGGAACGCTCAGTGAGCGATTCGCGGTACAGGAAGGCGATTCGACAACGGTCCGGTTACCGCTCCAGTTCAATTACGCGGGCGTCGGTCAGGCCGGCCGCCAGTTGATTCAGACCGGGAGCGTGAATTACACGGTTTCCGGTGACATCACGGTTGGTACACCGATTGGATCGTTTACCCGCCCGTACTCCGGGAAGGGCCGCCTAACTACAATGCGATAGCACCAACACCAGCACCAGCACCAGCACGCAGGATCAGCAGCAGCAATCAGCAATCAGCACGCAGCCAAGAAATCCTCCAATCCCCACTCCAATAGCCAGAGAAGTCATCGATCTTTCACCGCCAATTGAACGTGCGCTGCTGGTTGGCGCGCCGTTAAAGCGGTCGAATGCCAAGCACCACCTCGACGAGCACCTGCTCGAACTGGAACGCCTCGCCGATACGGCCGGCGCGCAGGTGGTCGGAAGTCTCACGCAACAGCTCGACCGCCCGAATCCCGCCACGTATCTCGGGAAGGGAAAAGTGGACGAGCTGCGCGACCGCATCGCCGCCGACGGCGTCACGCTCGTGCTGTTCGATGACGAACTGTCGCCGTCGCAAGGCAAGAACATCGAGGACGCCACCGGGTGCCGAGTGATGGATCGCGCCGAGGTCATTCTCGACATTTTCGCGACCCGCGCGCGAAGCAAGGAAGCGCGACTCCAGGTGGAGCTGGCACAGCTCGAGTACATGTTGCCGCGCCTGACGAGAATGTGGTCACACCTCGAGAAATTCCGGGGCGGGATCGGCTTGCGCGGGCCCGGTGAAACGCAGCTCGAAACCGACCGCCGGCTCATCGGTCATCGCATCCGCGTGCTGAAGGAGCGGCTGATCGAGGTGAAGCGATCGCGCGAAGTGCAGCGCCAGGGGCGTCGCGATGCCTTCAAGGTGGCGCTCGTGGGATACACGAACGCCGGAAAGTCATCCATCCTTCGCGGCCTGAGCCGGGATCGTGACGTGTTCGTCGAGGACCGGCTGTTCGCGACGCTCGATACGCTCTCCCGCGAGGTGGATCTCGGCGAGAACCAGCGGGCGATCGTTACGGATACGGTCGGCTTCATCCGCAAGTTGCCACACCATCTCGTCGCGTCATTCCGTGCCACGCTCGACGAGGTCAACGAAGCCGACCTGTTGTTGCATGTCATCGACGCGTCGCACGACACGTGGGAAGAACAGCGGACCGTCGTCGAAGAGGTTCTGGCCGAGCTCGGCGTGCAGGCACGCAATGTCCGGCACGTGTTCAACAAGATTGACTTGCTCTCCACGCCGGATCTCGAAGGGCTCCGCACGCGCATCGACTCGCTGCTGCCGGGGAGCGTATTCGTATCGACGACGAGTGACGAAGGCCTGGAACCACTGCGGGAATTGTTGCGTGAATCGGTTCGACATCACCGCCCCGTGGCGGAAGTACGGATTCCAGTGGGTGATGGAAAGCTTCTCGCCGATGTGCATCGAAGCGGGGAGGTGCTCGACCAGCGGCACGAGGGAGACGAGATGATCCTGCGGGCCCGGATCGACGCCACTACGCTGGCTCGACTGCGGCGAGCGGGTGCGATGGTGCGCGCCGAGTAGCAGCCCGATTACCAGCTACGTTAGGTTGCAGCCATGCGCAAAGCACTGATCACAGGCATTACCGGCCAGGACGGTTCGTACCTCACCGAGTTCCTGCTCGAGAAAGGTTATGAAGTTCACGGGCTCGTGCGCCGCTCCAGCGCATTCGGGACGGGACGCATCGAGCACCTCTATCTCGATGAGCACCTGCCGTCGCACGGACTGCAACTGCACTATGGAGACCTGAACGACGCATCATCACTGCAGCGCGTGCTGGCCCGGGTGGTGCCTGACGAGGTCTACAACCTCGGCGCGCAGAGTCACGTGCGGATCAGCTTCGATGTCCCCGAATACACAGTCGAAGTGGCCGGTGTCGGTACGCTTCGCCTGCTCGAGGCGATCCGGAATCTCGGCATGTCGCCTCGCTTCTATCAGGCGTCGTCAAGCGAAATGTTCGGCAAGGTGGTCGAAGTGCCGCAGTCGGAGCGGACGCCGTTCCATCCGCGATCGCCGTACGCGTGCGCCAAGGTGTTTGCGCACCAGATCACCGTGAACTATCGCGAGAGTTACGGATTGCACGCGTCGTGCGGCATCCTGTTCAACCACGAAAGTCCCCGGCGCGGTGAGAACTTCGTCACGCGCAAGATCACGCGCAGCCTGACGAGGATCAAACTCGGGCTGCAGCCGATGTTGTATCTCGGCAACCTCGACGCGCGGCGCGACTGGGGATACGCGGCGGATTACGTCGAAGCGATGTGGTTGATGCTGCAGCAGGAGAAGCCTGACGATTACGTGGTGGCGACCGGCGAGACGCACTCGGTGCGCGAGTTCCTCGACGAAGTCGGAGCGGCGCTGGACATGGACTGGACGCCTCATGTCGGGGTCGACCCCCGGTACTACCGTCCCGCTGAAGTCGACATCCTCCATGGTGACGCGAGCAAGGCGAAACGCGCGCTGGGCTGGACTCCGAAGACGACGTTCCGCGACCTGGCCCGGATGATGACGGAGGCGGACATGGAGTTGGCGGAACGTGAGGCGGCGGAGCGGTCGACGCGTTAGCCAAAAACGGAAAGGATGGCGATGCGGAGTTTGCCCACATCCACCATCCACATCTACCATCCGTTCTTAGTGGTCGCGACAGGAATCGAACCTGTGACCTCTGGTATGTGAGACCAGCGCTCTAACCATCTGAGCTACGCGACCGGCAGGGCAGGGAAGGTTAATGAGGTCGACCGGGATGGGGCAGGGCCCTCAGCTTACGTCCTGAATACGAAATACACCGCCCCCACCAAGCACAGTCCCGCCCAGAGAAAGTCCACCTTCAGCGGTTGGCGCATATACAGCACCGCGAACGGCGCGAACACGGCGAGCGTGATTACTTCCTGGAGAATCTTGAGTTGTCCCAGTGACAGCGTCTCGGAGCCAATCCGATTTGCGGGCACCTGCAGCATGTATTCGAACAGCGCGATTCCCCAGCTCACCGCGATCGCGATGACGAGTGGCTTGGCCCGCAGATTTTTCAGGTGCGCATACCACGCAAACGTCATGAAGACGTTCGATCCGATCAACAGCAGCGATGCCTTCAGAGCAGGTGTCATGGGATCAAAAAGGTGACGAGCGACCTCAGGAAAACGCGAAAGCAGCCCCATTGGTATCAGCACACGGAATTGTGCATCATCGTTGTCTACCGCCGCCCGATCATGTACTGCCTTACGCGGAGGATATGATGGCTACAGATCCCAACACGTCAACACGCGACGAGATGTCGCGCGACGCAGGCACGGCACGAAACGATGTCAGCGACCGTGAACGGAACCTCGAAGCTCGGCGCGAGGGAGGAGGTGGGACTGGAACCGCGGCGACGACGCGTCGCTCGAACGTCACCCGCCGGACGCCCTACGGCACCGGTACGTCGCCATTTCAGGTGATGCGCCGCATGGCCGAGGACATCGACCGGATGTTCTCGGATGTCGATTTCGCGCGTGGCTTCGGCCTGCAGTCGCCGGCGCGCGGAACGGGGCTGTTCGATCCATGGCGCTTCGAAAGCCGGCTTGCGGACACCACGTGGACGCCGCAGGTGGAAACGTTTCGTCGCGACAACAACCTGGTCATTCGCGCCGATCTGCCGGGGCTCAACAAGGACAACATCACGATAGAGACTGATGATGATGTCCTGATCATTTCCGGTGAACGAGGCGATGAAACACGCGACGAGCGCGATGATTTCTATCGCTCGGAGCGGACGTACGGGCGCTTCTTCCGGGCCATTCAGTTGCCGGACGGCGTCGACGCTGAAAAGATCGACGCGTCGTTCAGGGATGGTGTTCTCGAAGTGACCGTACCCGCGCCGAAGGTCACAACGCCGAAAAATCGGCACATCAAGATCAAGTAGTCGCCTGAGAAGCGGGCCGTCGCTCGTAGCTCTGGGCGGCCGGCCGACGGCGGCCCGCGCTTCAGGACTTACCGTGACCACGGCGGCACGACGTTGTTCGACCGTGCGTACGCGATCGATTCGACACGCGCGCCTTGGGCTGATATCACGCCGGGCGTGGCCACTCAATTAGCCCTGACGAGGCTGCTGTGCGTGTGAGTGTGGAGTTCGCTACCAGCGAACGAATCCCGCGGCAGGGGTAGTGAAAACCGCTGCCCCCAGCATTCGTGCATTGAACGCGCAGCCCTAACGAGAGTTACGGGCGGACCGCGCACGCGGGGGTGAACCCGTGCCTGCGGTGCCCCGTTCGGCGGATTGGCAACCCGTTAGGCCCTTCGCGCTCCAGTGCGAACCCGATACTGGTCGAACCGGAGGAATCATGAACCGCGTAACACGCGTGGCGACGCTGCTGTTGACCGTGATGGCAGGTGCCGGCAGCCTCACCGCACAAGTACCAACCGTTTCAAAGGGTGATGTCGCCGTCCCGGACCCTACAAACGCCGAGCGACTGAGAACGGGAATGAGAAAGCTGTGGACCGATCACGTGATCTGGACGCGTCAGTACATCGTGGGCGCCGTCGCGGATGATCCGAGCGCATCGGAAGCGGCGAAGCGGCTGATGAAGAATCAGGAGGATATTGGCAACGCCATAGTGCCCTATTACGGGAAAGAGGCGGGTGCGAAGCTCACTGACCTGCTGAAGCAGCACATCAGCATCGCGGTGGACCTGGTGGCGGGAGCGAAGGCGAAGGACGATGCGAAGGTAAAGGATGCCGACCAGCGCTGGCACGCCAACGCAACCGATCTCGCGACCTTCCTGAGTGGGGCGAATCCCAACTGGAAAATGGACGACGTGCAGACGATGCTGAACGAGCACCTGGCACTCACAACGCAGGGAGCGACTGCTCGACTCGAGAAGAACTGGGCAAAGGACATCGAGACGTTCGACAAGATCCTGGATCAGGCGTTGCACATGGCTGACGCACTCTCTGACGGGATCAGCAAGCAGTTCCCGAAGAAGTAGGGCGTCGAGAAGAGACGGGAGCGGGGGAATGGCGATCCCTGCTCCCCGTCTGCCCGCCGAAGGGCCACGGGAAAGTCGTACCCTTCTACAGTATCTAGCGCGACCAGGGCGGCACGACGTTGTTCGACCGTGCGTACGCGATCGACTGGCCAAGGTGTTCGTTCATATGCGCGACGAGCTGCATCATGACGGCCCACTTCGGGACAGTACGTTCGTAAAGCGTCGTGCTCTTCGAGAGCTCCTCCGTCGACAGGGCTGAGAGCGAGCGACGGACGTGCTCAGCGGATTGGCGGAGGAGTGCCACGATCTGTGCCTTGGTCCGCATCGCTTCCAACGTGTCGAGCTCGATCGCAGCCGGCGCCGGGATGGCCATCGAGGATGCCGGATAGAAGAAGTTGTAACGCGCGATGTGCGCGAACACTTGCCCCACCGGCATCGCATCAGCGCTCGGTTTCCACGTGTAACTCTCCGCCGGCATCGCGTCCGCGAGCGAAATGACCTTGCTGATAGAGGACTCGAAGTGTCCCATCAGTTCATCTCGTAGCGCGGTGGAGCCATGCGTCTGGGCGAACGCTGGCGCGGCGAACACGGTAACAGCCATCAGGACGCTTGCAACGCGAATCATCACATTCTCCAGGTAAACGATGTGAATGGGCCCTGCAGGGCTCGAACCTGCGACCGTCGGATTATGAGTCCGCTGCTCTA
>DASRPK010000146.1:0-4604 GCA_035646395.1 Gemmatimonadaceae bacterium
CGCCAGCGCTTTCGCATCCGCCTCGGCGGCGATGCGCCGCGCCTCGGCCGGCTGCACCACGTCTGCCTGCAGCCGCGTCCTTTCCATCAGCACACGCTGCGTTTCCAGTTCGGTCTTCGCCTCGGTTTCGGCTCTGAGGGCAACGATCTTCGCGACCTTCTCCATCGTTTCTGCTTCACGTCCAAGCTCTGCCTGACGAACGCGCAACAGGTTCCGCGCTTCGGCGATCTTCACGTCGGCTTCAGCGGCAGCCACGTCCGCCATACTGCGCGACGCAGCCTGCTGCTGCTTGATCTCGGCGTCCGCGTTCGCCTCCGCGATCTGGGCGAGCTGGCGCGCCTGCGCCTGCCGCTGCTTGATCTCGGCCTCGTTGTCGGCCATTGCCACTTCAGCCACCTTGTGGGCTTCCGCCTGCTTCTGCCGCGTCTCGGCAATGGCGGACGCCTTCGCAATCTCGGCGTCCCTGAGCGCTTCGGCCGTACGCTTTTCTCCAATGGACGTCAGGTAGCCGACCCGGTCCGCCACGTGCTGGATCTTCAGGACGTCGAGCTGCAAGCCGAGCTTCTTCAGGTCGTGATCCGCTTCGTCCGACAGGTGCTTCGCGAATCCCAGCCGATCTTCGTTCACTTCTTCCGGCGTCAGTTTGGCCAGCACGCCACGCAAGTTGCCGGTGAGCGTTTCCCGGGCCAACGCCTCGATCTGCTGGATGTTCTTTCCCAGCAGTCGTTCCACGGCATTGTTGAACACAACCTCGGGATCCGACGCGATCTTCACGTTGGCGATCGCCTTCACGTTGAGCGGAATATTCCCCTTCGAGAACGCGTCCTCGACGGAGAGCTCGAGCGGAATCGTCGACAATGAGAGCCAGTTGACCTGCTCGATGATCGGGATGCGCATCGTCCGGCCACCCATCACCGTCCGGTAGCCGACGGTGCCGCCCTCCTCGGCGACGCGTTTCCGGCCGGTGATGATGGCGGCGATGTTCGGCGGGACGATCACGATCAGGTTCTTGATCGTCAGGATGATGAGCAGGATGAGCGCCAGGACCACGCCCCCGAGGACGAGTCCCACCTGCGACAACAGGTTGTCCAGCATCTGTTCAGCTCTCCGTCGGGCGACCGAGTTGCGGCGCCACGTCGTCAGGGTTCAGTTCATCGTTAGGCGCGACGAGGGCGACCCCGTCGCGAATCTCCAGCACCATCACCGTCGACCAGGACTCCGGTTGCTGCGCGTCGTCGTCGAACGGCCGGGCCAGCAGTTCCTGCGAGCGCCCGCCCCGCGACACAAAGATCTTTCCCGTGCCGCCGGCGCTGAGTGGGAGCAGAACCTGCGCCGAGGCGCCTAACCAGGCGCGATCACCGGGCATGTCGCCCGACTCGGACTTCTTCAGCCATCCGAAGACCACGGTACTGAGGCCCGCCCCGGTGGCGCCGATGAAAAACGCGAGCAGGGCGGTGAGCAGGCCGCGCGTGCCGCCCCACAGCGACGTGAGCGCCACGCCGGTCACCCCGAATGCGAACAGGAAATACGTGGCGTTTCGAAGCGACAGGAGCTTGTACGAGTCAACGTCGTGATGTGTGTCCCCGTCGATATGGGCATGGTCGCCAACGTCGTGACCCCCGGACGCGCCAGCCAGCGCCGAAAAGAGGTACATCCCGACGCCAACGACCATGGCAAACCAGTACAGCGCTGTCATCAGCGGTTGCGACCCGCGCTTTGAAGGAGCCGGAATATCGGAATGGTGCCCGACCCCAACAATACGCCCTTTGACGCCCCCGTAGCATGGCGGGGTCTCTACTAAGGAGCGCGGTCGACACGCTGCACACGCATCGGCCATTGCGGGTACTGCTTCTTTAGTCTTGAGAGGTAAGGATTTGGCGTAATGTAAGACATTGTGACACATAGCCTTATGACTCGTCGATCGATTGATGAACACGCTCCAATGTAGAGTCCGTCCCCTCGGAGCCCGCTCCGGGCGGCCAGTAAATTGCTCAGACTGTTTCCATTTGCCCTTCGGTTAGCATAAGACAGCCCTCCACCTGCCCAATCACATGAAGCCAGGCGGCGTCGTAACCACAGAACTGGTCACTATCGGAGCTATCCGGTCCGCCGCGGACACGCTCCGCTCGGTGGCGGTCCGGACGCCCCTGCTGCGGGCCAGTTCACTGTCGGACGATGTCGGGGCCTCGATCTTCCTCAAGCCGGAAATGCTGCAGCGCGGCGGGGCCTTCAAGTTCCGCGGCGCCTACTCGCTCATCGCGGGCCTAACGCCTCCCGAGCGCGCACGGGGCGTGGTCGCGCCGAGCTCCGGGAATCACGCGCAGGCGGTGGCACTCGCGGCCCGGTTGTTCGGTATCAAGGCCACTGTCGTTATGCCGACCACCGTCACTGAAGCCAAACGCGCGGGCGCCGAACGACTCGGCGCGCGCATCGTCCTGGCCGGAACGACGACGAAGGATCGCGCTGATCGCGCGGCCGAGATTGTGGAATCGGAGGGCGCGACGATGGTGCCGCCGTTCGACGACGCCCGCATTGTCGCGGGGCAGGGAACAGTGGGGCTGGAAATCGTCGAGGACCTGCCTGCGTTGGGAACCGTGCTCGTGCCGGTGGGTGGTGGAGGGTTGAGTGCCGGTGTGGCCGCGGCTGTGAAGCAGCTTCGTCCGGGGGCCCGGGTCATCGGCGTTGAGCCATCCGGTGCGGCAAAGCTCACCGCGGCGCGTGTGGCGGGCGAACCGGTCACCATGCCGTCCACGCACAGCATCGCCGACGGACTGATGTCGATTCGCATCGGCACGATTCCGTTCGCCCATCACGAAGCGTTCCTGGACGACGTGGTGACCGTCGATGACGACGCCATCGTGCGCGCGATGCGCCATCTCCTCGACCGTGTCAAACTCGTCGCCGAGCCGAGTGGGGCGATTACCGTGGCCGCGCTCCTGGACGGGCGCGTAACGCCCCGTGGTGAAACCGTTGCCATCCTCAGCGGCGGCAACATCGAGTGGCCCGGCCTGGCCGAACTTTTCGATGCCTAACGCCCGCATCCTCGTCGCGGACGACGATCCGGCCATGGTCGGAACGCTGTCGTGGATCCTGAAGGAACAGGGCTACGACGTCGTCTCGACGCACGACGGCAACCGGGTGATTCCGATGATGGTCGAGCGCACCCCGGACCTGGTGCTCCTCGACGTGCTGTTTGGCGACTCGAACGGCACCGACGTGCTCGAGCACATCAAGCGTGACGAGCGGTGGCGGGACGTCCCGATCGTGATGATGTCGGGATTGTCGCCCGAGGAGGCGGCGGTTCGCACGTTAGGCCTGGGCGCGGCGGATTACGTGCGGAAACCGTTCCGCGTCCGCGAACTGCTGGCGCGGATCCAGGCGCAGCTGCGGATGCGCGAGATCCTCAAGTCCGCGCACGAGGCGGTCCGCGAGACCCGCGAGGCCCTGAACCGCGTGCAGGAGCAGGCGGATCAGCGGCGGCACCTGATGGACATCATGCACGACGTCACCTCCGAATTGTCGACGGGGGAGATCTACCACCTGCTGGCCCGCCGGGTCGCCCGTGCGTTAGGCCTCAACCAGTGCAGCGTCGTCCTCACGAAGCTTGGCGGGCCGCCGCGCGTGGCTGCCTATGCATACGAAACCGGCATCAGCCGCGATTTCGTGCTCGACATGGACAAGTATCCCGAGCTGCAGACTGCGCTCGATACCGGCCGGCCGGTGCTCGTGGAGAACGTGATGGTGAGCCCGCTGTACCGTCACGTGCGCGAGATGTGGGCACGCGACGGAATTCGCATCGCCACGCGGTCGGTCATCGCCATTCCGTTCGCCATGGCGGCCGAAGAGGCAGGCGTCTTCTTCCTGCGGCGCAACGTGACGGAGCCGCCTCTAACCCCGGCTGACGTGGAATTTGCGGACACGGTCATTCGCGCGGCCGTGTCGGCGGTGCAGCGTGCCTCGGTCATCGAGTCGACCATCGCCGACAACCGGAGACTCGAGGAACTCGCCCACACGGATCCGCTGACGAAGACCCTGAACCGGCGCGCGTTAGGCGAGCGGCTGGCGGCGGAAATGGAGCGTGTGCGCCGGTATAGCACCACCATGTCGTTGCTGCTGATCGACCTGGATCACTTCAAGCAGGTCAACGACACGCACGGTCACCTGGCCGGTGACGACGTGCTCTGCGAGGTGGCGGGGCTGCTGCAGCGCGTCGTCCGCGCGGTGGATATTGTCGCTCGTTATGGCGGCGAAGAGTTCATCGTGGTCCTGCCCGAGACCGGTGCGCCGGGCGCGGAGGCGTTTGCCGAGCGGTTGCGCGAGCTCATCGAAGCGCACCCGTTCGTGGCGTCGCGCGGGAAGCCGATCCGCCTGACGACGAGCATCGGGGTCTCGTCCTTCCCGGGCTTTGGCGTCGAGTCGGTCGAAGACTTGCTGGCGAACGCGGACCAGGCGCTTTATCGGGCGAAGTCAGAAGGACGGAATCGCGTAAGAGTCTAGGCCAGAGGCCAGAGGCCCCCCTCAGTTACCTAACGTGCGAAATCCGCCAGCGTGACACCCATGGCGTCGATGGTGGCCCTCGCGTTCCAGCGATCCTTGCCGTTGTA